>JAIRUS010000132.1 GCA_031254295.1 Streptococcaceae bacterium
ACCGTCATTTAGGCGAAAGATGTAGTTTGCGGGTTTGCACAGACGATAGCACACGCGCAGACATCAAACAAGACTATAATCACCTTTTCTATTCGTTCATCTATCTGCGCGACCTATACGCTGTCCGTTGGCATGACGGCGTTAGCTACGGGCGACAACCCGTTGCAAACAGTCAACAACCTTTCCGATTTTATCTCTGGGCTTATTCGGGCAATCGGTTTGATTCTGCTGGGTTTCGGTATCGTGCAGATCAGGCTGTCCCTGAAAAACCACGATCCCAGCCAAAGGGCTAACGGCTTCCTGACACTGGCGGGCGGCGTGATTATCTTCTTTGCGAAGAAGATATTGACGCTGATTACGGGGTGAAGATTGCAAGAAATGGGGCAGACCGAGAACGGTCTGCCCTAGATATTCAAAATGTAACAGTGGGTAAAAGCGGTAAGGTTTCGCACTGTTTAGCATAGCCCAACTGTTAGCCATTTAGTAAAAACTGACCAATTATCGAACTAAAACTACCAGTTCCCGTATCTAACAGTGAAAATGTATGTATCCTCCCTTTGCCTTCATCCTTGTATCTTATCTTTGGAGATTGATTGTTAGCGAAGTAAATCTGTTGTTCTTCACGAGGAATTTCTATTCGTCTAAAAACTGTTTTTGTTGTACAGATATTCTGCAAAATCTTAGTCTCGAAGCCATATGCTGTTATTATGGCTACTTGCTCAGGATTGTTAGCAGTCCCAAGAAGATTCAGATTGCTCAATAGGTAGAGTAATCCATTTAAGCTCTCATGGTAATCATATGCAGTTTCGTTTATCTGCTCGACAGGCATTTTCGCATCGAACAAAAACTTGTTAAAGTTTTTTACACCGGGAGCAATTCTTAAGCAAGCATCTGCACCTTGCAATCTGCGAACATGAGTTACATTGTGACCGTTGAGATATGGCATAGCTGTCGGACTGGGATTGTCATCGAGATAAAAGATTTCCATTTGTGAAAAACTCCTTTGTATATTAATTGGTGTAAATTGCTGTTCATGTTGAATTGCCCACTAGCAACTAACAAAGTCTTTTATTTGCGTCATTATATCCTCACTAGCTTTATCTAACAATGAAAACGTGTATTCCTCTTGTGTGTTTGCCTTAAATGCAATTTGAGGTACTCGGTAATCACCTTTCATATGACGTTGTTTTTGTGAAGCAAGTGTCTCAACTTCAAATAATACACCATTCATATTAATAGGCGGCATTTTTCTTACTCTATTTGTGTGAGCTGTAATAATTGCAACATTACTTGCCAAGGAATTATGTCTATCTAAGTGGCGTACATTGTGTAAAAGAAAACGAACACCATTTAGACCTTCCTTACAGTTATAGCTATAAGGATTTTTTTCGTTTGGATAAAAAACAATTTCAGCAGGCAATGATACATCAAAGAAATATTTGTGAAAACTATCAGCTTTAGGATTATAATGTAATAGTTCGACTGCTTTATTAAGGTTTGTTGCAAGGAATACCTCATGTCCATAACTTTGCAGATAATTAAGAGGAAGAGAAACTGCACATGGATCATCCTCCAAATAAAATATTCTCAATTTCGGATTACCTCCTGCTACCATGATGTGGGATGGATAATGTAAAGCAATATTTTACCACACCCTTATTTATTGCGGCGATTATATCAGGCATGGAAACGGCGTTCTCATTAATAGACAAAGCATTTAACTCTTCCCAACATTTCGGATTACTCTTTTTAAGACGTTCTATTTCTTCTGGAATGTCTTGACGTAAATCAGGAACCTTGTAATATTCATCTAAAGCAGGTCGCATTGGATGATTATACATTTTTTGATATATTGTAAAGTAAGGAACACATAATTTGCTAATTAACCCGTATTTGAGTCTCAACTCTCCACCATGTATCTCAGCTATTTCTTTTGAAAGAGCTAAGCCAATGCCGTGACTGTCTTTATTCGGCACAGCATAGCTTCCCACAACATTATTCCCTTGATACCCTCTTTTGAAAATGTGATGGTATTCAGTATCATCTAAAGGCAATCCATAGCTAGATACTGTTAGATGATACTCTTGGTTATCGTCGCTTAGGTGACAGTCTAGCGTTACAGTGGTACCGGGTAGTCCATATTTAATTGCATTTGTTGAAAGGTTGTAGGCTACTTGCTCAATCATGTCAGGATCGGCATACATTGGAGGCGATTCATTCGATGTAACATTAGGTGCAATCATCTTAAACGAGATGTTGCTCTTATCCACCCTCTCTTGATACACCTCTCTCCACTTGAACAAAAAAGCCCCGTAAGGTAAAAAATATTTCATGTTAGGTATAGGTGTGCCCCACAAATAACGACTTGTATTTGTTCGTAACATGGTTGAATGTGCATAACCTCTTGCGTTTTTAATTATATTCTCCACTTTCTTGATACCATCACCAATAACATAGTCTTTAATTACTTCCTCAAAAACTGCTAAATTTGCTAAGAACCCAGCATTACTCTGACCAAGCTCATGGCGCAAATCCATATTATAGCGTTCGATTGCTTCTGATTGATACTTGTAAAATAGTCCTAGTGCAATTCTTCGGATTGCTTTTTCTATGATTTCAAAGAAATATTTAAGTGTATCCATAAAAACATTATTTAACATGTCATTTCTGCTGACGTTTACAAGTAATATCATATTAAACAGTTGAGAGTTGCTAGGGAGAATAAAGTGAGTATAACCACTAGAGTCTACATCGTCTAAACAATGTAGCTCTCCTTTAAGTCCCTCAATATTATGCAGCCAATTTCCCTTGTGTTGATACTGTTCAATCCAAGAAAAATCAATTCTTTCTCCCTTCTCATTAGATAAATATGTCCCGTATTGAACATTCAAGTGTTCTGTCATAAAGCAAGAAATTTCTATATTAGACTTAAATGCAAAATCCAGCAAACATGCCCGGACTCTCGTTGTTAATTCATCGTATTGCTTTTCGACAGATAGCTCAAACAAGCTAACCTCAGAGACGTGATGAATTGTTCTCTTAATATATTGATTAGCAAAATGGTTGCATCTCGTTTCATAAATGCCATCGAAACGATGCTTCATCTTTACTATTTCATTTAAGACATTGTGTGCAATTTTTTCTAACTCAATGAAATCAATATACTCTGAATCAGTAAGATGGTTAAGGGCGTATACAGTCTTTAGTTTGCAATTTATTTCTATGTTTCTTGTGCTGTCCACTTCACCGCTAACTAGGATTTGGTCGCATATCAGGACAGCAGATATGTCGTAGTAAGCAAGTTGAAAAACACAAGTAGTATAGCCGCTGTACGGGCAACGATAAGTAATATACGAACCATTCTCAGTGTAATGCTCTCGAAGGTTGTTTAGTATTTTAATAGCTTTTTCTTTGTCGCCTAAAAAATATTCTGCCCCTAAGGTGTACTGATTATAACAACGACTTTCATTATTAGAGTAAGATGTAATTCCATCCTGTTTATCATTAACATATATATCATATTCGGTCATTTCTTCTGAAAAACGAATTTTAGAACATAACGTATTGTGGTCACAGTAAGCCGTGCCACCCTCTTCCAAGCGGATATATCCTTCGCGTTCAATAATGCTATGGTATTCATTTATATCGTCAGATGATTGAAATATCAACTCGTTTTTCTGCGATGACTCCATAAAACAACCATTAAGTCGCTTTTGAAAAATTACTATCGGTCGCCCAACTGCCTTTGAAATATCGGATAACAGCCCTCTTTGATGATGTTGAGTAATCAGTCCACACAAGTTATGCTGATGCTGTTCAACATCCATTTTGAACAAGGAGTGCGGTTTCAAATATCCGTAATGAACGCAATTCTCACATGCTTTTATGCTCGAAACCACCTCATACACCTCCTGAAATCGTTTGAATAGTCATGTCGGCTACTAAAACTCAATGCCATTATATCAAATCCCAACCTCGTTTACAATCCCCCAAGCAACGTTTTTCAACGCTTGGGGGTTTTTATATAGATATTTCACTACAGAAGGGAGGTGGAGACAGCAAACTGGATTATTGAATACTTACAAAACGCATTGAATACATAGAATAACAAACTTGCGGAGATTTGGCAGCTTATAACGCAAAACCCGGAGGACTTCAAAGGCGGCTCAATATGGGGTGTCATCGTCAACATCCACGAAGCGGTAAAAGTCGTTGGGATTACATAGCCGCCCGCGGCCAACGGCCACAGGCGGCTAAATCTATCGACGGGAGGATTAACCCACAAGGTCATGCACAGTCACGGCGATATGCAACCAAAAGGGCGGCGTAACCAAAACGACCACCACGGCAAACCTCGGCGTCGGGCTGGCTATGCAGGGTAAAAACGTGCTGCTGATTGATTCAGACCCCCAAGCGGATTTAACCACCGCCCTCGGCTGGCCGGACAGCGACAGCTTAGACATGACCCTTGCCACAATCTACGACCAAATCATCAGCGACAAGGACTATCAGCACCACGGGGCGCTGTT
>JAIRUS010000133.1 GCA_031254295.1 Streptococcaceae bacterium
ATTCACCCCTACTTTTCCTTGCGTTTGACGTGGCTACTCCTACTTTTACTCCTACTTTTACTCCTACTTTTACTTTTACTTTTACTTCGTAAATTCTCAAAGTAAATTCCACAGTTGGATAGGTTCCAGAATTTAGTATGAGAAACGGCTAAAAATCAAAGGGAACTTAGTATGATAAATACAAGAACTGATTAATGATGCTTGATAACAGGCGTTTTGTTCGCCGTGGTTTAGCAAATAAAGAGTACAGGGAGGCGATCCGAAAAGCGGGCTTATCAGATTAAATTCCACTTATTAAGAATTTAGTTTGAGAAATTATCTTGCGTGTGATGAACTGATAACAAGGGTATTGATTTATACCTTAAGCAGTTTCGGGTGTTGAATCACATCGCTTGCAGGGACTACACGAATTCCCAAAAGTGAGGTGATAGTTTCTCCATATGCAAAACTAAACATCTCGAATGCGGTTTTACCGTTCAGGCTTTTGCGCTTGAGGCTGTTGATATGAGAAAATATTAAATTTACCGTTTCCTGATTAAATTCGTCAAAGCTTTCGCCTTTTGGGACAATGTCGCGAAACAGCGTGTGATTTTTCTCTACTTTAGGCTTTTGAGATGACCTATATGGGTCGCAAAAGAATAACTCGGACTCAATTTCGCCATTCGAATCAGCGATAAAGGCTGTGATGTTCGCGAACTCCCCGCCATTGTCTGTAATCAGAATAGGGAAGGTGTCACCGAAACGCAATCCGCTTTCCTCAAAGTCTTTCTTTAGGTCGCGTATCTTTTGGGCGGCTTCGGCAGCGGTTTTGTTATCTAATAGCAGACCAAACATGAAGTTACAGAAGGTGAAGTCAAAGGTCATTATTACCTTGCCGCCAACTCTCCCGATGACCGTGTCCATTTCAACCCACGATGTAATGCCGTTTTCTTCGGTGTGAGCAAGAAAATCAAGATATGTTCTGCCAACCTTGGCGGATTTGGGTATGTAGTCGTGGCGATACTGTCGGCGTTGCTTGAATTTAACAATCCTTGGAAAATCCAGCTTGTTTACTGACAGATATCCTCTATGCAAATGTCTATAGGCGGTAGCTTGGGAGATTCCCAGTTCGTTTGATTGCATGATATGATAAAGGCGCTGCCCTTTCTTAATTCCAGACGATATAATCTCATCTATTTCGTAGAATCTGGCTTGGTTTAGCGGGATACCAACGCGAGCCTCGGAAAGAAGAGAGTTATACTCGCTTTGAGCATTTTTTGCCTGATAAAGCTGCTTTTGGAATGCGCAGCGTGTGCGTCGCTTTTTACAGCCATTACACACAAACGGCGCTTTCAAAAGAAGCGGACATGGTGGTGCGGTTATAGATCTCCCGCTTGAATCCATATGAGCTATTGTCTCACTGGGAATCATCGTGATGTGCTTTTTGACTTCCTTCGAAACAGTGGTTTGGTCCTTGCTGATTCGTGCACCTATTGCTTTGAATGTCATGCCACGATCTAAACACATCTGTATCTCATGGCGGTCGTCAAAAGTCATGTGTTTGTTTTTTTGGATTTTAAATCTGACATTTTGCTTGCCCCTTTCCTGCAAGAAATTTCTCAGACTTAATTCTACTCTTAAATCCCTCTCAGACTAAAGTCCATTTTTCTTTCCACTGTGGAATTTACTTTGAGAATTGTTACTGTTCACTCCCCATTCGTGTACGCAACTGTGCTGAGCGAACAAATTTCAACGCACTATACGCTACGCTAGATTTGCTTCGGAAAATGTTCGCCCAGTGATGTCCTCTATTTCAGACATCACCCCAAACCGAAAGCTAATAGACACATGACGATAAAAAGCGAATAATTCTTTGAAGAAAATGCCGAAAATATCAAATTTTCCGGCATTTTCTCTTGACACTTAAATGGTTATGTGATATACTGTACGCATAACTATATAAGGAGGAATTAATATGGCAATCATTCATCAGTACGATAAGCGTTCTGGCATTACTTATGCTTATGAGTCGCATTCTTACTGGGATAAGGAGAAGAAAACCAGTCGAGCGAAGCGCACATTAATTGGTCGCGTGAATATGGATACCGGTGAAATTGTTCCAACCGACGGACGGTGTAAAAAAGACAAGATAAGAAGAGATGAAGGTAAAAATCCTGATTATAAAGGACTCTGGGAAAAGTTGCAGAAGAAATGTCTGGCACAGGAATCTTTGATCAATGCCTTACAAAAGGAACTCAGCGAACTAAGGGAGAAACCCCCGCATGTTTAATAGCAATTTCGAATTTATAACCACTCTTCAATATAGAGTAAAAAGCCTGACAGCCCGTGTGCAGGCGTTTGAGTCAGGCGAAAAGTATATCTCAATGCGTAAGCAGTTCAATATTCAACTTGATGAGAAAAATCGAGATATACGAAAACTGAAACTAGAGCTTGCTGATGCAAACTGTTGTACAGTCACCGTTAGAAAAAACTGGCAGCAGGTGCTTGAGGATATTGAAAATGATCATGCAAAAGTAATCCGGGACAAGGATCGCGAGATTGAACTGCTCCAAAAAAAGCTCTGGGAAACGGAAGATAACCTCGCAGATAGCAAAGGAGAACTGCGTAAAAAAGCCAAGGAACTCTACGGTGTGATGGCCGAATTGGAGGAGGAAAAAGGTAAGAACCAGAAATTAACAGCTCAGATTAATCGGGACTACAAAAACTCATCCATTTCGTCATCCTTGAAAACCAATCGTAAGAAAATCACTAATAATCGCGTAAAGACTGGCAAGAAGCCCGGCGGGCAACCTGGACACAAAGGTCATGTACGGAAGCGGCAGGTGCCGACAGAAGTGATTGTTATTAAGCCGCCAGATGAATATTTAAATAATCCTAATTATGAATTAACCAAAATTGAAAAAAAGCGGCAGATGGTCGGCATAAACGTTGTTTTGAACGTCAAAGAATATGTCAGCTTGGTATATAGGCATAAAAAGACAAAACAGCTTATCCACGCTGAATTCCCTGAGGGTCTTGATAATGATGTAAACTACGATAGCAGCATCAAGGCATTTGCTTTTCTACTTAATAACCATTGTAATGCTTCTATTGATAAGGTGCGCGAATTCATGTCGGATATTACCGGTGGCGCTTTAGAGATTTCCAAGGGCATGATCAATGGTCTCAGCCGTGAGTTTTCCAAGAAATCCGAAGCTGAGCAGAGAAATATATTCTCAAATCTCGTAGGTGCTCCGGTATTGAATGAAGATTTCACTACGGCTAGAGTCAATGGCAAGAATGTTAACGTATTCTGCTGCGCTACACCAAATGAAGCGGCATATTTTGCGCGGGAGCACAAAGGGCACGAAGGGGTAAAAGGTACGCCCGCCGAATTAAATGCGAACACTCATGTACATGATCATGATATAACTTTCTACAGTTATGGCAGACTTCATCAGGAATGCTTGGTACACATATTAAGGTATCTTCTCAACAGTATTGAGAACGAGAAAAATTTGACTTGGAGTACTAGGATGAGGGCATTAATACAAGAAATGATTCACTACCGCAACTGTTTGGAAGCCGAGGAAGACTTTGATGCCGATAAGGTGAAAGAATTTGAAAACAGATATAATCAAATCCTCGATATTGCTAAAAAAGAATATGAATTTGAACCACCGACTAAATTTTACAAACAAGGTTACAACTTGAGTTTGAGATTAAGGGAATATAGAGACGCATGCCTGCTGTTTCTTCACGATAAAAGCGTTCCGCCCGATAATAATATTTGTGAACGCCTGCTTAGAGTTTTCAAACGTAAAATGAAGCAAGTCATGGCATTTAGAAGCTTTGATAGTTTAGAATATCTCTGTCAGAGCATGACTGTGATGGCGTTGCTGCGCGCTAAAAATAATAATTTTTACTCAAGCATTGCTGATGTTTTTGCTTGCTGACTTTGATGCTTTTTTATGTGAGACCGGCATCCGGTATATTTTATCCTTATGCCGGTCTCATTATTTTCCACATACTTTGGAGATTTGATTTCCTTGGGGAGTGAACTGTAACGAAGACAAAAGACATAACTCATGGCAGCTTATGCCTACTGCCTGCGATAAGGGC
>JAIRUS010000003.1 GCA_031254295.1 Streptococcaceae bacterium
AATATTCCTGTCATCAACGTAAGTTTGAAGAGTACGAGGAACGCTTAGCCTACATACATCATCAGGTACGAAAAACGACAGATATTTTTGGAAACACAAGCCGACATCGTCAAAATCAAGGCTTTGCAGGAGAGATGATGGGCCGAACTATGACCGCAAACAATCATTTTTCCGAAATCATAGAAGAAGTCAAGCAGACAGTACGAACTGAAAGAAATCGTTTAGAAGACGAACGTGAAAGTCTATATAGAAAAAGAAGTGAGCTTATCTGACATGGTAAGAATAGATATCAATGAAATCAACAGAATGCTTGATGCAGGTAATCAGCTAGCAAGTGAGAATGATGAACTTCAGCGTGAGCTGTCATACTTGCGTTCATTTTCTGAAGAGAGCCAGTTGACAGGACAAGCCTGGGGAGGCGCAAAGTCGGTCTCCGCAGACGCCTATATTCCACTGGTGCAGGGAAAGATTGCCTACAATGAGGCCGTTATCTCAGGAAACAAAAAAGTTAGACGTGCAGTCGAAGCCTTTCGATATGGCACACCATTAGATGAGCAGGATCTTGTAAATACTCTAAATGGCTATAGTCAAAGCCGCAATGACTATCAAGAAATGATTCGAGAGATAAATTACAACGAGATGACTGATCCCTTGATGAGTTCCTATTATGAAAATCTGAGGTAGGAGTGTCAGTGGCAGGTGGATAATCTGTCGGCTGCGATTGACGAGCTCAATAGGCAAATTCAAGCCATGCATGATTTTACAGATAGTGTCCGAGGTGCTTATGACGAAGCCAATTCAATAAAGTCTCAACTTGATCGCGCTGTGTCTGCACTGGGACAAGGTGGTTCGACTACTTATCAAAACGGCCAATTTACAGTTATGACGATGTCAGACTGGGCTGTTTCATTGAGTGAAGATTATTACAAATGCGAAGATTTCAAGTTTTTATCAAATCTTGATAGCAAAGGGATGAACGAGACAGAAAAAGCGGAATATAAAAAAGATGTCTCCAATCAGATGATTTGGCTTCAGGAAAATGGCTGGACTGATAAAGGAATCGAAGCTTATGTCAAGTATTTAAACAAAGAATATCAAAACTATAATTCTTTTGGACCCAAGTTTGACTTTCTCCCAACAGATTCTCAGCTTCAGGATAGTTATGCTTTTGGGGCAGGTAAACTGGTCATTCAAAATATTTATGCTTTCTTAGGAACTGTTAAAACCTGTCGTGTCAGCGAAGTAAGTTATCGAGGGGCTGTGAATGAAAATATCTGGACAGTTACGGCACCTGATGGTAGTCAAATGACTTCAGCTTTTCTTGGCTATGTAGGTGGTTACATTCCCAATCTGCATTACTCACAAAGCAGTCATACTGTCTTGATGGTAGATAATGCTTACGCTCAAAATACAACTGCCCCTTATTTTGTCGATGGGGTTCTTTCAAACCTTAATTTGCCTCAGCCCTTATATTTCTTGCAAAATAACTTTGGGAGTCAGCTAACGAGTGAGCAAAAAGTTGCTATCGCGCTTATGCATACTTTAACTCTTGGAAAAGATGCACTAGAAGATGCGGGAAATCCAGATAGACAACAATATCTAGCTGGAGATTTAATGCAAGATGGCGTCACACAAGTGCTTCCAATAGTTGTAGGTGAGGTTGGCGATGTAAGAAAGGCTGCAGAACTTACAAGAGGTTTAGAAAGTGTTAATAGTGTTAATAATAAAATGATTAATTATCTTTTAGCCCTCAATCATCCCACTGGAGGAAGTAAAGCAAATTGGTCTAGGCAGGCTTTGGGATATGACTACTCAAATTGGGAAGAACTAGCTGATCAAGTAAAATTTAATCCGAACACGGCAATAGAAACTACTTTGACGGAGCATGGGCAAAAATATAAGCAAATAATTAATATTATAGGGGCTAATGAGAAAGAAATTGAAGTTCAATTTAATTGGATAAAAAATGAAGATGGGGTCGTCAGATTAGTTGGTGCAATTCCTACAAAGAAATGAGAGAAAATATGTTTAACGAGAATGATATGGTGATAGCAAAAAAAGCTTTGGCTAAAGAAATTCCTGCTGGAACAAAAGGTTGTATAATGTTGGTTTATATGAAACCAGCAGGTTATGAAGTTGAGTTCTTTGATGAGGATAATAATACAATAGTTTTTCCGAATGGAGATATAACGTTAGGGGTAGGACTAGATGATATAGACATTATGATTTGACGGCGTTTTTAATTAATTATCTATATAAAATGATGACGAGCGCATGAATCAGGTAGTGGATAATATCAAAGCAGGCGAAACAGAATTAAGTGACAGCCAATTTCACACTCTTTTGGAAGCCAGTGATCAAAATCCCGGCTCGAAAACAACCTTGCTTGGTGGTTGGTACCCTGATAATTCGTCTTATGAACAAATTGCAAATAAGGTTGAATATAATTATTATGATATGGGAAGCGCCTATAATAATCTCAATGATAAAATTTCTGGTGCAGGTGGGCAAATCAATGTGGTTTGGTTAGATGAGAAAATCAAACAAGGAAATGATTTTGTATTGAGTAGCTCTAGAGAAGAAGCAGGAGACTCTTTAAGTATGGAAATAGATAAGCTAAAAGAAAATGGCTACACTTTTCCAGACAAACTATCTTCAGATGGTCTTTATCATATTGTGAAAGCTGGAGAATAATAAATGATTGAGAATACTTTAACTGAAAAAACTCAAGATTCTTTGGGATTTATACATCTTTCAATCGCATTGAAAAATGTATTTAATCTAGATATTTTGTCAACTTGGTTAGTTCAGAGACGAGATGACGATTTTGATTGTTTCACAGAGATTGAAGGAAAGAAAGTGGCTTTTACAATTGGAGATACGCGGACAGAAGGGATGATGTTTCAAGGGCCAGGAGGAGCATTTGGAATTGCACTTTTTTCAAAAGATGATTGGGGAGTAATAATTGCTCCAAATGGAGATGAATATAATTTTCTTCACAATTTTGTTTCTCCAGAAGAAGCGGATTATTTGAAACATAAAGGATATCATGGAAAAGATGAAAATGCTATTGAAAAATCTCTCCTAATTTTGAAAAGATATTTGACACACAACTTTCTTTATATCCAAGCCAAAGAAAAAATAGAGGCAGCGCTTCAAAATATTGTTCAGATGAACCAAACGGTTGAGAGCGAATGGAAAGGTCAAATATTTAAAGATTATCTTGAAACTTACCAACAACTTGAGGAGACAATGGCAGACTTTGTCAAATTACTTGAAAAGGGAGATGCTCTTTTACAAGAATATGAAGAAGAAAATGGGCCTATCAAAAATAAGGATATAACTACAACAAATACTGTTATAGCTAGGGTTCAGCAGGTAAAGTCTATTATCGATACCCCAGAAGCTAAAAGAAAATGCAAGAAATAGAGAAATCTGGAAGTGCAAAGATAGCTAACATAGATGAAAGCACATCTATTCTCAAAAATGATGGGAATTTGTAATAAATTATATTAGGATGTACTTCTCTAAAACATAATATAATATTCAATGATGATATCGCTTTAAATCAGGTTACAGTGCATTTATTTGATGACTTTTGATGTTAAGCAAGAGGATATCGACCTTTATTTATAATGAAATGAAAAATGATTTTGAAAAATAACATCAGTAGAGAAAGGAAGTCGTTTTGGATTTAGATACAACAAGTCGCTCGGATGAAGATTTGATTGAAAAACTGGCGAAGTTAGCAGAAAAAAGACAAAATTCAGGAGTTGTGACCATTGGGAATTTTAGTGTAAATGATGTCAGGTCTTATGAACAACAAGGCTTTCGTTACGGAAACTTAACATATTATCTAGGCGGTGACGCTTGGACTGAAATTGTACAGAAATTAAAAAATACTGGAATGTCTCCAACAGAGATTAATTTAGAAATGTGGAGAATTGAGAAAAAGTTTTTAGATAACCAAATAGCTCAAGACAAGGAGTTTCAGTTTACAGATAATCCAAATAGTTTGAAAGAAAAAACATTTGCCTTTCAGGACAAAGAATATCTATTAGAAAATGGCTATCGTTTTGAAAATCGAGACGGAAATTGGTGGGCGATTAAATGAAATGGCTAGAAAATAAAAAGATAAGAAAAATGAGCAATTCAAATGTCTACCTCATAGAAGACCGAAAACAATACAAACAGCTAGTCAAGATTCTTTCTCAGGTTTTCGAGACAAGTTTTGAGGTAATCGGAGTTGACGACGATTCTAAGGATCATACGGATAGCAATGATTTTGATATTCTTATCAAATTTCCCCAATTTGATAGAAGAATATTAATTGGTTTAGGGAAAAGCGGGACAGGTTACCAAACGATTGGGGATGGACTTTTTGTAGCAAGTATAGAGTATCAAGGGGAAGCAAATGTTTGGAATGGACTTCCTATCAAAAGCCTTTATAAATTAGTTGAAGATATGCCTCGGTTTGATTGTGCTTCTGCGGGGAATAGTGAAGAAGCTGAAAGAGAGCAACTTAACTATTTTGGAAAGCTAAAAACTGAACTCGAAAAACTTCAAAAAGCTGATGACGAGCGCAAATGGTGGGACAAGCACTCCTTTGGTTTTTAAGTGAATTAAGAGAAAATTACTATCTCAGAATTGGGAAGTCTACTAAAAAGAAACATAGAAAGGTCGTCATCATGAATGATGAGCAGGGGAGTTTTACAGATGAGGAAGAAATTTTTCTTCTTCGCAACAAACAAGGAAAAATAGTTGGCATTAAAGATTTGAGACAGGCTAATTTCCAAAGCACAATGAAAGATTGGAAAAAACATTTGCCAAGACCGAAACCATTGACTGTAATTGTTTGGATATTCGTCTCTCTTCTAGGTGCAGTTGCTTGGTCTATGATTGCACTAGCGCGAGGTGAACAGCTCAATGCCATCTGGTTTGTCATTGCGGCTGTATGTTCTTATATCATTGCCTATCGTTATTATGCTTTATATATTCAACGTAAGATTATGCGGCCAAATGACTTACGGGCGACACCATCAGAGGTGCATAATGACGGTTCAGAGTTTGAACCAACTAATCGTGTCGTTCTCTTTGGTCATCATTTTGCGTCAATTGCAGGCGCAGGTCCTCTGGTGGGGCCAGTCTTAGCCGCACAAATGGGTTATCTGCCAGGTGTTCTCTGGATTATTTTCGGTGTTATTTTTGCCGGTGGTGTTCAAGATATGCTCGTCCTCTGGTATAGTCATCGACGTGGTGCAAAATCTATCGGTGCAATGGCGAAAGATGAAATTGGTTTATTTGCCGGTGGTCTAACGTCATTTATCGTTTTTATCATGACGATGATTGTTTTGGCAGTCCTTGCGCTTATCTGTGTGACGGCTATGGCAGAGTCTGCTTGGGCTGTCTTCTCTATTGGTATGACGATTCCGATTGCTATTTTTATGGGAATTTATCTCAAATATATTAGACCTGGAAAGGTCAATGAAATTTCAGCCATCGGTTTCGCGCTTTTGCTTGTTGCGATATTCTCAGGACGCTGGGTAGCTGAATCTAGCTTTGCTCATATTTTTATGCTTTCACCGACGGCTCTTGTTTGGTGGGTGATGGCCTATACATTTATCGCTGCGATTATTCCTGCTTGGATATTGCTCACACCTAGAGATTATCTGTCTATGTTTATGAAGATTGGGACCATTGCAATTTTAGCGATTGCAGTTACCGGTGTGCGTCCAGATGTTACAATTCCAGCTTTGACAAATTTTGCCCACAATACAAATGGACCTGCATTTGCGGGCTCATTATTCCCATTCTTGTTTGTTACGATTGCCTGTGGTGCGCTTTCAGGCTTCCATGTCATGATGAGTTCAGGCACAACCCCTCATTTGATTGCGAAGGAAAATCAGACGCGCATGATTGGTTATGGTGGGATGTTGTTTGAAAGTTTTGTTGCGATTATGGCTTTAGTGGCGGCTATTTCCTTAAATCCTGGTATTTACTATGCTGTAAATACACCCCAAGCCACAATACAAAAAGTTGCAGCTTTTAGCTATAATGCAAATAAATCTCCAGAGTATAATGCGGCCCAAGCTATACCAAAGTTAAAAATGGAGCCAAATGGCTCTCGTCTCAATATTTCTTGGGAAGGGACGACAGGTGAGGCTGCACTCAACCAAGTCGCAAAAGATGTTGGTGAAAAATCAGTTATTTCGCGTACCGGAGGGGCGCCAACTCTTGCCATTTCTATGGCGAATATCCTTAATAAAGTGCCGATTATTGGCGGCACCAGTATGATGGGTTTCTGGTATCATTTTGCGGTCATGTTTGAGGCTTTATTCATTTTATCGGCTGTATCGGCAGCGACGAAGTCAACCCGTTATCTTTTGTCAGATGTTTTCAAATCAGCTAAAAAGAAAAGCCTGCGACGCTTTTCAGATGAAAACTGGCTACCAGGTAAAATAATTTTTACAGGACTTATCGTTGGTGTTTGGGGAGCGCTCTTGCTTATGGGCGTTTCAGATCCTAACGGGGGAATCAAGATTATGTATCCACTTTTCGGGATTTCCAATCAACTGATTGCGGCCGTTGCACTTGCGGTTGTTGCTGTCATGGTTATTCGCCAAGGTTATCTGAAATGGCTATG
The DNA here is from genome assembly GCA_031254295.1 of Streptococcaceae bacterium. Lineage (GTDB taxonomy): Bacteria > Bacillota > Bacilli > Lactobacillales > Streptococcaceae > Lactovum. Next base: position 6,644 of record JAIRUS010000003.1, read on the forward strand.
GATTGTAGCTATTCCGCTTTTGTTTGATGTTGTTGTGACATTTACTGCCTCATGGCAAAAGATCTTTTCAACTGATGCGAATATTGGCTATTGGGCAAGCTTTGCCAAAGCTCAAAAACTAGTAAGCTCCGGAACTTTGAAAGGCCAACTCCTGATAAATGCCCAAGCAACTATAAGAAACTCGGCGATACAAGGGACACTTTCGGCATTTTTCTTGATAATTGTGGCCATACTCTTGGTAGTTTGTGCTGTTAAAGCTATTAAGATATTACAGAGTAATCAGATTGGCGATGAATATACGTCAGAAGAAGCATTTGTAGAATCTAATATTTATGAAGTCTCAGGTTTCTGGCCAAGCAAACTGGAACATAAAATACTCAAAAATAGAAATATTAAGACAGAACCATAAAATGCTGGAAATTCTAAAGAAAACGATAGTGCATTGGCAATCAATCTTTGAAGATTTACAATTTAAAAGTAATCTAAAGCAACCTAGAGTTGCTTTTTTTGTTATAATGAAACAAGAAATGTAAAAGACTTTTGACTTGCACAAGAGACAAGATGTTGGCTCGATTGCTCAGCTCCTAAAGAGCTAGGAGAGCGAACTCGATTAAGAAAGGACATTTATGTCAAGTTTAGAAATAAATAATTTACACGTCGCTGTAGAAGTTAATGGCGCGCAGATAGAGATTCTTAAAGGGATTGACTTGCAACTCAACACAAACGAAGTGCATGCAATCATGGGGCCAAATGGAAATGGAAAGTCAACGCTTTCGGCTGCAATTATGGGTAATCCTGAATATATCGTGACGGCTGGCACAATAAAACTAGATGGTCAAGATATTGTTGGACTACCAGTAGATGAACGCGCACGTTTGGGACTCTTTCTTGGCATGCAATATCCGTCAGAAATTCCAGGCGTGACAAATGCCGAGTTTATGCGTGCCGCCATCAATTCACGCCGTCCTGAAAATGACAAAATCTCTGTCATGGACTTTATCAAAAAACTTGATAAAAATATGGAACTGCTTAATATGAAAGAAGAAATGGCTGAGCGTTATCTTAACGAAGGCTTTTCTGGTGGTGAAAAGAAGCGAAATGAAATTTTACAGCTCATGATGCTTGAGCCTAAATTCGCCTTGCTTGATGAAATCGACTCAGGACTCGATATTGATGCCCTCAAAGTCGTGTCAAAAGGTGTTAATGCGATGCGCGGCGAAAACTTTGGCGCGATGATTATTACGCATTATCAACGTCTGCTTGACTATATCAAGCCTGATTTTGTACATATCCTGATGGACGGAAAAATTGTCAAGACGGGCGATGCAGAATTAGCCAAGCGCCTTGAAAAAGAAGGCTACGCCAAAATCGCCGAAGAGCTTGGACTTGAATATAAAGACGAAGATTAAGAAATAAGATGTGAGCCCGACTGCTTAGCTCTGTGTCCTGTTAACAAGGACTTTAGGCTTTAGTTGGCAGGGCATGGAGCTAGGAGGGCGAACTCAATTGGAAGATGAGAGGGCGGCTCGCTCTGAAGCGTAGAAATTTAGAAATTTGGGGTTCTGTGCGTAGCACGGGTTCTCAAATTATCTAATTTCCTAGCTTCAAACCGCCCGAACTCAATTAGGAAAGGAAACGGAAGTATGAAAGAAGACATTAAAGCTTTTTCTCAATCTCACGCTGAGCCGGAATGGTTGGCTGATCTTCGTCAAAAATCATTTGATCAGATTCAAGAACTTGAAATGCCCCATATTGAACGGGTTCGCTTCAATAGCTGGAAGTTGGATAATACTGAGCTTTCAGAATCAGAGCTCAATGGCTCAGTCGCGACTTTCACAGAAATTCCTGACTATCCAATGCTAGTACAGGTCGGCACAAACACGGTCTTGGAGCAGATTTCTCCAGAACTTGCGGATAAGGGTGTCGTTTTCACAGACTTTTACAGTGCCTTGGAAGAGATTCCTGGGGTCATTGAGAAATATTTTGCCTCGGCTATCTCTCCTGAGGAAGACCGTTTGACGGCAGCTCATTATGCAGCGTTTAACTCGGGTACAGTGCTTTATGTGCCTGACAATGTTGAGCTTGACGTACCTGTTGAGGGCTTGTTTTATCAGGACGCTAGCGAAGCGGTTAATTTCAACAAGCATGTCTTGATTATTGCAGGACGTAACTCAAAGTTGAACTATCTCGAACGTCTTGAAACACAAATCGCACAAGACGAAGAAGCGGTTAAAATAACAGCCAAGGTCTTTGTTGAAGTTATTGCCCTTGATGGTGCACAGGTCAAGTTCTCAGCAATTGACCGTTTAGGGGCTAATGTGACCGCCTTTGTCAGTCGCCGTGGCTGGATTGGGAACGATGCCACGATAGATTGGTCAATCGCAGTCATGAATGATGGCAATGTAATCTGTGATTTTGATTCAGACTTAAAAGGAAACGGATCGCACGCAGAGCTCAAAGCTGTAGGTATCTCAATGGGAAAACAAATCCAAGGCATTGACACCCGTGTGACAAATTTCGGTAGAAATTCAATCGGTCATATTTTACAACACGGCGTTATCCTTGAAAAAGGGACTTTGACCTTCAATGGAATAGGCCACATTATCAACGGGGCAAAAGGAGCCGACGCGCAACAAGAGTCACGTGTTCTGATGCTTTCAGATAGTGCCCGTGCAGATGCCAATCCGATTCTTTTGATTGATGAGAATGACGTGACGGCAGGACATGCCGCCTCAATCGGGCAAGTGGATCCAGAGGATATGTATTACTTGATGAGCAGAGGGCTAGATGAGCAAACAGCCAAAAAACTTGTGATTAGAGGCTTTCTAGGCTCTGTTATCGTAAATATTCCTGTGAAGTCAGTCCGAGATGAATTTGTTGCAACCATTGACAGAAAGCTGGGGCTCTAATGGGATTGAACCCTGAAAAAATACAAAAAGATTTTCGCATTTTGAATCAGCTTGTGAACGATGAAGCCTTAGTTTATCTTGATAATGCAGCAACTACCCAAAAGCCAAAGCAAGTCCTTGATGCGCTTCGGACTTACTATGAAAAGGACAATGCCAATGTACATCGCGGTGTGCATACGTTAGCGGAACGTGCCACTTCCGACTTTGAAGCAGCGAGAGAAAAAGTCCGTCGATTTATCAATGCCAAGTCAACTAAGGAAATCCTTTGGACACGTGGGACGACCCAGTCTTTGAACTGGGTAGCTCAGTTTGCAGGCCAGATGCTGCAATCTGGCGACGAGATTTTGATTAGTGTAATGGAGCATCATTCTAATTTAGTGCCTTGGCAGCAAGTTGCTAAAGCTACTGGTGCAAAGCTAGTTTTTGTCTATTTGAAAGACAATCAGCTGGATATGGACGATCTCCGCAGTAAGTTGACAGACAAGACAAAAATTGTCTCTATCGCCCACGTTTCAAATGTCCTAGGCTTGATGAACCCAATCAAAGAAATTACGGAGCTTGCCCATCAACACAAGGCTTTAATGGTTGTTGATGGCGCACAATCTACACCGCATATGGCTATAGACATGCAAAAACTTGGTGTGGATTTCTTTGCTTTTAGTGGACATAAGATGATGGGACCAACCGGTATTGGCGTGCTTTACGGTAAGCAAGAATTACTTGAAAAGTTTGAGCCGATTGAGTTTGGCGGAGAAATGATTGACTTTGTTTACGAAGATCATTCGACTTGGACAGAACTTCCATGGAAGTTTGAAGCAGGCACACCCAATATTGCAGGCGCGATTGGGCTTGGCGCGGCCATTGACTATATCAATGAACTTGGTATAAAGAACATACATCAGCATGTTGCAGAATTAGTAGACTATATCATGCCGAAGCTTCAAAAAATTGAAGGCCTGACAATTTATGGTCCAAGAGAAAACAAACTTCGAGCAGGTGTGATTGCCTTTAACATTGAAGGACTTCACCCACATGATGTCGCGACAGCCCTCGATATGCAAGGAATCGCCATTCGCGCAGGTCATCACTGCGCACAACCTCTACTAAACTATTTCGGAGTATCCGCGACCGCTCGCGCAAGCTTTTATCTCTATAATACAAAAGCCGAATGCGACAAACTAGTAGAAGCAATCATCGAGACGAAGAAATACTTTGGAGTATAAGAAGATGTGAACCCGACTGCTTTGAAGCGTAACGATTTAGGAAATTTGGGTTCTGCGTGCAACGCAGGTTTCAAATTTATCTAATCGTCTAGCTTCATCTTCGCCTACGGCTATGCTGTCCATGCTCGCTACGCTGCTGAATCAGCTAGTCGCAATGGCAAGCCTCCCGAACTTAGTTAAGAAGATGTGAGCCCGACTGGCTTTAAGCCTACAGAGGTCAGTCACAAAGGCAAAGCAGATTATTCAAAGGAGCAAACATGAAAGATTTAAAGAAAAATAAAGCAACAGCCAAAGCTTTCTACGATTTGATGTTCAATGAAAATCAACCTAGAGAAGCAATTGAACGATATGCTGGGGCAACCTACACACAACACAATCCAGACGTTGCAGATGGCAAAGAAGCATTCATTGCGTATTTTGAAAAGATGGCAGCTGAATATCCAGGAAAACATGTTGAATTTAAACGTATTATTGCCGAGGGAGACTTAGTCGTATTGCATTGCCGTCAGACTTGGCCAGGCTTTCCAGACTATGCTGGGATTGATATTTTCCGATTTGACGACGATGGTAAAATTGTCGAACATTGGGACGTCTTGCAGACTGTGCCTGAAGAACAAGCGCATGACAACGGAATGTTTTAAACAGACTTGAAAGGACAAAATAATAATGGAAATCTTAACAGATAAATTTTTAGAATTGCTAAAGTACGAAGGTGAAGTCGCTTTGACATCTTGGGGCTCAAGCGAAGAGGGGGCGCCACACATGACTGGAACGTGGATTTCCTATTTGACGCTGACAGAATATGGACGTTTACTTGCACCTGCAGCGGGATTTAGTCATTTTGAGGCAGATATAAAAGTCAATGATACGGTGCTTGCTTTAGTCGCTGTACGTGAAGTCACAGGCTTTAACGATTATCAAGGAATTGGCTTTCGATTGACAGCTAAGGCAAAACTTCTTAATGACGGAGCCGACTATGAGACAGTTAAGTCTAAATTTCCATGGTGTCGTCAGGCTCTAGAGCTAACGCCTGTTAAGCTCGAACAACTTTTATGAACGAACTCTTTAAAGATAAGCTACTTGCAAGAGAAATTTATGAGCAGCTTATGGCAGAGCTAGAAATTGGTCTTTATGATGTTGAAGTCAAGAAAACAAGTCTCCATTTGACAAATGGGGCCGCCTTTCTGGGAATTTCACCCAAGAAAAATTGGTTGGATATCACGATTGTCCTGAATCATCGCCTTGAACATCAGACCTTGAAAAAGGCCGAGCAGGTCTCGAAGTCTCGCTGGCACAATGATATGCGGCTGTCAGCCTTGTCAGACGTTGATAGTAAGGTCTTAGCGGCTATTCAAGAAGCCTACGACCTAAGAAAGAAGTAACAATTAATGGCACTTTCAAAATTAAATGAACTCTATGGTTCAAAATACGAGCAGATGGCCATTCGGGACCATGCGGATCATCCGCGACATGCGGGCGGGTTACATACAGGTTGTGTTGTAGACTTGAATAACCCGACTTGTGGAGACGTGATTCGTCTCACGGTAGATATTGAAGCGGATAAAATCGCGGATATTGCTTTCTCAGGCCACGGTTGTACCATCTCCACTGCTTCGTCTTCTATGATGACAGAAGTTGTAATGGGCAAAACTAAGAAAGAAGTATTGAAACTTGCTGAATTATTTAGCAAGATGGTAACAGGTGAGAAGTTGGCAGACATAGACATGCTTGGTGACGCGCAATTTTTAAAAGGCGTAGCCAAGTTCCCTCAACGTGTGAAATGCTCGACCTTACCATGGAATGCTTTGAAAAAGGCGCTGGAAATGGGCGAAGCAGAAGTTAAGACACTTCATGATAATTGAAATGAGAGAATATGACAGAAGAAATTTTTACAGAGAAAATTGTTAATGAAGAAGTACCTGTTCTAGAAGAATACAAATTTGGCTTTCATGACAATGCGGAGCTGGAATATACAACAGGGCTTGGACTGACTGAGGAGGTCGTGCGTGAGATTTCCGCGGCTAAAAACGAGCCAGAATGGATGTTAGAATTTCGTTTGAAATCTTATGAGGCCTTTAAGAAATTGGAACTTCCAAAATGGGGGCCAGATCTTAATTTCATTGATTTTGATGACATCATTTATTATCAAAAACCATCGGCCAAGGCCGCACGAACGTGGGAAGATGTCCCTGATGAAATCAAAGATACCTTTGAAAAAATTGGTATCCCCGAAGCTGAGCGTGCCTATCTGGCTGGTGCCAGCGCCCAATATGAGTCAGAAGTTGTCTATCATAATATGAAAGACGAGTTTGAAAAAATGGGCATTATCTTCACAGATACAGATACCGCCTTGCGTGAATATCCTGAGCTTTTCAAGAAGTATTTTTCAAAATTAGTCCCACCAACAGATAATAAATTGGCAGCGCTAAACTCGGCCGTTTGGTCAGGTGGCTCGTTCCTTTATGTACCTAAAGGTGTGAAATGTGAGATTCCAGTGCAGGCCTATTTTCGTATCAACAATGAAAAGTCAGGGCAGTTTGAGCGGACGCTAATTATCGTCGAAGAAGGTGGAAGTATCCAATATGTCGAAGGTTGTACTGCGCCGACCTATAGTGCCTCATCATTGCATGCAGCCGTTGTGGAAATCTTCGTCGAAGAAGGCGGCTACATGCGCTATTCGACGATTCAAAACTGGTCAGGTAATGTCCTCAATCTTGTTACCAAACGTGCCTCAGCGGCTGCTAATGCGACAGTTGAATGGGTTGATGGGAACCTCGGTTCACGCATCTCGATGAAATACCCAGCTGTCTATCTTAATGGTCCAGGAGCGCGTGGTACGATGCTTTCCATTGCCTTTGCAAACGGTGGACAAAATCAAGATACAGGTGCAAAGATGATTCATAACGCACCCAATACCAGCTCAAGCATCATCTCCAAATCAATTGCCAAAGGTGGTGGCATCGTCAATTATCGCGGTCAAGTGACATTTAGCAAAGATTCGGCCAAATCGAAATCTCATATCGAGTGTGATACCATCATCATGGACGACATCTCAAAATCTGACACTGTTCCATTCAACGAGATTCACAACTCACAAGTTGCGCTTGAGCATGAGGCAAAAGTCTCTAAAATCTCTGAGGATCAGCTTTACTACCTGATGAGCCGTGGCCTGTCAGAAAAAGAAGCCACAGACATGATTGTTATGGGCTTCATCGAACCATTCACAAAAGAGCTACCGATGGAGTATGCGGTTGAGCTGAATCGATTGATTTCTTATTCTATGGAAGGTTCTATAGGGTAAGGTTTTGAAAGGTCAGTAAATAAAACAAAAAGTTGAAATACGATTAGAGAGGTATTTCAACTTTTTGTTTTATTTACTCCGTTGATTTTCAATTGCTAAAGTTTGTTCATATTCAAAATTTTCTGGTTGCTCGTTCCATTCAACATTGAGAGACTTGTCATTTTCTAGGTATTCTTTGATTTCGTTTAAACCAACTTTAAAATATTCTTTACGATTATTAAATTTGTTGACCCTATATTTATCAAAATGTTGGTGTAACCTTGTTTCTAAGTCAAAGGCATCGTCATTGAAAATTAGAGCATTGGTAGAAAATTTAAAAGGAACACTTGCAGAGCCCAATTCCTCAATCCTGTCTGTCGGAGTAAGACGACGAGTAACACCGATTTTTACAACTCCCTCACCAAAAGACCCAATATTGCTAATGACATAAACATAGCCTGCTTTGGCATTTGAAAACTTAGTGTTTAGTTCTTCTTTATCAGAATTAAGGGATTCAATTTTTTGTTTATATTCTTCAATTTGTTTTCTTAATTCTTCAATTTCAGATGGAGAAGCAGTTTTTAGCTTATCTTCTGCAATTTCAATGGCATTAGAAAATTGAGTGATATCTTTATCGTACTTTGCTTGCTGCTTTTGAAGTTCTAGTTGAAGTTTTTTATCCTCACGCTCGCGCTCTTTCTGTTCTCGAAGAAGGTCTTTTTCCTCTTGTTTTTGAAGTTCAAATTCGGCAGCAAGTTGGAGTTCCTCCTTCTTCAAATCAAGATATTCTAAAGAAAGCTTAATTGAATTACGAGAGTACATTTTATTTAATTGTTCAAAAGCTTTTTCAAGAGCGGTCTTTTTTTGCCACAAATTTGAAACAGAAATCTTTGTAAGAAGTGCGTCAGCTTCACCATTAAATCCTCTAATAGCAGCTTTGATAAGTGCGTTTTGCATAGCTTTTCCCTTAGTAGCATTGTTGTCAAGAGTCATGGGGATTATTATGAGACCTGCTCTGTTATTTTTTATAAGATTCTTTTCTTTAACACGAAGATCATTCAGAGCATTTTTATAATTTGTAGAATCGCTGAATTTATATTGACGCTCAAAAAAGCCGAGTTCTTGAAAACCTAATATGTCATTGGATAGAGCTATTTCTTTATTTAGACTTTCTAATTCTTTCTTTTTTTCGTTTATTTGAGCTTCTAAAGCTATTTCATTATTGGCAAGAGAATGCATCTCCCACATTTTTTTCAATTCTAGGTTTTTTTCTGAAATTTGAGTGTTTAGTTTTTCAAGTTTAGCTTCTAATTTTTCATCTTTTGGTTTTGTAAAATCGAAAATTCCCATTTTAGTCTCTTTCAGCTTTTAGCGTGAATCAGGTTTACACGTATTTTAATAATTAAATTGAATGCCAAGCACTTCTTGGAACACTTGGACAGCCATAGCCATGTCATATAGACTTTTGGCGAGGTGGTAAAGGTCTAAAAATCTATAAACATCAATATATTCAGGCGTTGTGTCGTAACTGCTTAAATAATTTTTGAGCATAAAGCGATTCATCCTTGCTTTGTTTATGAGGTGTAATTGAGTAGGGCTTAATTTTGTCAAAACACTTCCTTTTAACAAATGTCCTATTTCATGGCAAACAACAGTTTCTATCTCTTGCTCACAGAGGTTTATCCTTATGAAAACTACCCCCTTATCTCTATACTCAAGAGCAAGTGGCATTTTTTATTTCACTGTGTATTCTTGTGAGTTGAAAGCCGTGATAGTTCCGCTTTCTTTGTCTGTATCGTATTGCACAACTTCGATTTTGTGAGTTCCAATTTTCAAGTTACCTTTATCACTATACAAAGTAACTGAACCTTGAGATAAATTTTCACCCCATTGCTGTTTATCTGACTTTATTCCGTCAACATAAATATATGTGAGTTTTGTTCCATCGAACCCCTCGGCTGAGTATCCAATTTGAAGAAGTGATGTATCAAGTGAATCTAATATCACAATTTTTTCACCGTTTGCTGTATTGCCTGAAGCATTTTGAATGTTAAATTTTGCTTCTCCAACTTGTGCTTGATTGGCAAATTTGTCAACTTTTGTTATTGATGAACTTGATGATGACACTTTTGAGCTGGAGCTTGTCGAAGTGTTACTTGATGAGCAAGCAACAAGTGAGAATATTGCAAGAGTTGTTACTCCGAATAACGCTAATTTTTTCATATATATTTCCCTTCAGCTTTTAGCGTGAATCAGGTTTGCACGGTTTTATATGAATTTAATTTATTTAATGTTATTATAACAATTTATTTATAAAATATAAGTTTTGAATTGTATAGCACTAGTAATCTTAAATTACGTTCTAAAAATTCATAACGAAATGGATTGGTAAACCAGCGGAGACTTGGACTTTATCATCTTGAAATCTAGAAATTCTTAATTAAGCTAAAATTTAGTTTTCATTAAGAAATCTGAAAGTTTTAGGCAGTATGATAACTTATCTTATTGAAAGAGGTAAATTATGGATAAAAAATCTTGGTATAAGCGCCTTGATTACTGGCTCGTCGGGATTCTCCTCCTCGCACTTTTTTTGAATTGTTGGGGAATCTGGGACGCTGGAAGTTCAGACGCTTTCTACACAGCTGCCATCAAGTCCGGCACGCTGAGTTGGAAGGCTTTCTTCTTTGGCTCGATTGATCCAGCCAACTATATCACGGTAGATAAACCGCCTGTGGCACTCTGGTTCCCTGAGCTTCTCTCACGAGTGTTTGGCGTGCATGGTTGGACAGTAACCCTGCCCTCAGCTCTGTTTGGAGTAGCGACAAGCTATCTGATGTATAAGCTCATTAAGCCAAAATTCGGTGTTTGGGCAGGACGCATTGCCGCTTTTGTCATGACGATTGTCCCTATCGCAGTTGCGGATAACCGCGTTGACAACATGGATGCAACTCTGGTTTTCTTTATGGTTCTCGCTATTTATTTCTTGCAAAAAGGCGTATATAAACAACAACTTCGCTACGTTTTCATCGCCTTTGCGATGGTCGGTGTGGCCTACAATGTCAAGATGCTTGAAGCCTTTATGATTTTACCAGGTATGATTTTCTATTATTTCATTGCAGTCAAGCTGAATTGGAAAAAGTTAATCGGTGGTTTTTTAGTCAGTTTGGCTATTCTAGGCGTGACAAGTTTTAGCTATTCACTCATTGTGGATAGTATCCCGCAAAGTCAGCGTCCATGGGTTGGTTCAACGGAAGA
>JAIRUS010000058.1 GCA_031254295.1 Streptococcaceae bacterium
GCCGTCAAGGATTTTCTTGCCCTGATGAATCATGATAATCTTGTCCGACACACGCTCGACGTCGTCAATGATGTGCGTCGAAAAGAGAATCGTCATCTTACCTTTCAGGCTTTCAATCAGATCAAAAACCGCTTTACGCCCCGCTGGGTCAAGCGCGGAGACAGGTTCGTCCAAAAGTAGAATTTCTGGCTCAGCAATAATATTTGCCGCAATGCCCAGGCGCTGCTTCATGCCGCGTGAAAATTTGCCGATGCGCTTGTTTCGGGCACTCGCGAGATCGACTTGCTCTAAAGCATCTGAAATCTTCCGTTCTATCTGATCAAGCCGATTCAGCTCGCAGATAAATTTCAGATAGTCATGAGCCGTCATGTAGCCATAAAAATCAGGAACGTCTTGGAGAAATTTGATCCGCGCGTCAGGCCGTGTGACGCGAAGCTTTTTGCCAAAAAGCTCAATTTGGCCAGAATCCGCTTCAATCAGCCCATTGAGCAGGCGAAAAGAAGTCGTTTTGCCCGCGCCGTTCAATCCCACGAAGCCACAGATACTGTTTTCCTCAATCTCAAAAGACAGATTGTCAATGACCTTTTGCTTGCCAAAGCTTTTTGTGACATGCTCAAACTTAATCACGCTCATTTTGCCCGCCCTCCAGCACCAAATAAAGTACGCTTCCGACCAGATTGACCAGCAGAATCAGCAGCGCCCAAACGGGCTTATTCAGATAGCGCGGTTTCTGGCTGCGCACCAGCTTCACCAAGCAAAAAATCTGTAAGCCCAATTGAATGGCAGCAATCGGCAAAAGCAGCAGCCAGAGTTTTGGATCAAGCTGTGTAAGAGAATGCATCGATAATAACCTCCAAAAGTAAATTAGATAAAAACATTGAATCTGCTCCATAACTCTGCTTTGCCCTAACCTAAAAAGAGGAAAGCCAACTCTAATCGCTAAAGCGCAAGAGCCTGCTTTTCGTCTAACCGAGTAGGAAAAGCAACCTGTGATCTAACTAAGCAGCAACAGTCTGCTTCCCCCGCTTTAGCGCTTAAACTTCAGGTCACCCTGAATTGCCACTCGACTTACGGCGACCATTCGCTCTAAAATACTAAAGTATTTAGCCGAATCGCAGCCGCTTTAGCGATAGTGGACAGCGTAGCCAAAGGTGAAGATAGCCTTCAAAAGCAAAACCGCTTATGAAACAAGTCTATTCTAACACTTTTTGATAAATCCAAGATTAAAACTGGAAATATGTTAGACTATAACCATGAACAGCCAAGAATTTATTAAACAGCACAATCTCAATCCTGAGAACTATAGAGGTTCATGGGCTTTTTGCATTGGCAATCCCTGGGAAAATACAGAAGACAGAGAAAATCTTGAAAATGTAGAAGTTCTTAGGTTAGCTGATCAATTGGCAGAGTTGACCAAATCAGGCGGGAAAACCGCGACTTCAAGTGCCTTGGCTGATTATTCATCTGAGGACAAAATGCCAAAAGTAGATGGGAGCTATGACATTGTCCTTAACAGTCTTGGTGAAGCAGTTTGCGCGATTCAGACAACAAAAATCTATGAGGCTAAGTTCATGGAAGTGAGCGCTGAACATGCTAGAAAAGAAGGCGAAGGAGACTTGACCTTGACCTATTGGCGACAGATTCATGAAGAATTTTTTAGAGAAACTGGGCTTTTTAGCCCTGAGATGATTATTCTCTGTGAAGAATTTACGGTTATTTCTTAAAATTAGTGGTAAAATAGAACAATAAATTTTTTAATTGAGTTCGCCTTCCTTGAAGCTAGACGATTAAATAAATTGTTACACTTCAAAGCATAGGATAGCCGTTGCTACTTTAGTAGCTTACGGATATGCTAGTATGTTCCTCGAGTCGGACTCATATCTTATTTTTAAGGGAGAAATCATGTCAAATTGGGAAAATAAATTTCTGAAAAAAGCCTTCACCTTCGATGATGTCCTGCTAGTGCCCGCAGAGAGTCATGTCTTGCCAAATGAAGTCAATGTGGCTACCGAATTAGCGCCAAACTTGAAACTTCGTGTGCCAATTCTCTCAGCGGCTATGGATACTGTGTCTGAGAGTCGCATGGGCATTGCCATGGCGAAAATGGGTGGAATGGCTGTTATCCATAAAAATTTATCCATTGAGCAACAAGCTGCCGAGGTCGCCAAAGTCAAAGCTGCCGAGGTAGAAGGAGAACATCCTGCTCTTGATGCCGCTGGACGTTATCTCGTGGCTGCAGCAGTTGGTGTATCTTCAGATACTTTTGATAGAGCCGAAGCCCTCTTCTCAGCTGGAGCAGATGCCATTGTCATTGATACAGCTCACGGACATTCAGCTGGTGTACTTCGAAAAATTGCGGAGATTCGTAAGCATTTCCCTGATAACACACTGATTGCTGGAAATATTGCAACTTCTGGCGGTGCACGTGCTTTGTTTGAAGCAGGTGTCGATGTTGTCAAAGTCGGTATTGGCCCAGGCTCTATCTGTACAACACGTGTGGTAGCTGGTGTGGGTGTGCCACAGATTACAGCTATTTATGATGCAGCTGAAGTAGCTCGTGAGCTTGGAAAAACAATCATTGCTGATGGTGGCATCAAATATTCAGGTGATATTGTCAAAGCTCTCGCAGCAGGTGGAAATGCCGTGATGTTGGGCTCTATGTTTGCAGGAACTGAAGAAGCACCAGGGGAAGTCTTTGAAATCGACGGGCAGAAATTCAAAACCTATCGTGGAATGGGCTCACTCGGCGCTATGGAAAAAGGTTCAAAAGATCGTTACTTCCAAGGCGGCGTGAACGAAGCCAATAAGCTTGTCCCAGAAGGAATTGAAGGCATTGTGGCCTACAAAGGCAAAACCGAGGACATTGTTTATCAGATGTTAGGTGGACTTCGCGCTGGTATGGGCTATACAGGCGCTGAAAACATTCATGAACTTCACGAAAAAGCACAACTTGTTGAAATGTCAGGTGCTGGCTTGATTGAGAGTCATCCCCATGAAATTCTTGGGATTAAGAAGGCACCTAATTATTAAGAAAATAAAAAGACAGTCAAATAAAATTTTGATGTCTTTTTTTAACAGATTTTCAAGTTTTCTATAACATTCTTGACTATTTTAGTTAAGAATGTTATATTAGAGAAAATAAGGAGAAGACACTATGGACTACAAATCAGATGAAATCACCGCACAAGTTGCAGAAGTCAAGGAAAATCTTTCCTACTACATTAGTCAGGTTTCTGCAGGCCGAACAATCAATATTGTAAAAGGGAAAAAGAAGGAGTTTGTTGCCCAACTCGTTGCTGCTCCTAAGCCTAAAAATCGGAAGATTCTATGGGGAGCTTTGGCTGAAGCAAGAAGTTTTGAAGAACATCCAGTAGATTTTGGCTGGTCTGATCAAGAACTCAACCAAATGTTCCCTGAAGATAAATTTGGAGCTCTGTGAGTGATATGAGACAACTACTGATTGACACCCATATTTTAATTTGGATTTTTTACGCTCCTGAAAAAATTTCGACAAAAATAAAAAAACTCTTAGAAGACGAAGAATCGATTGTGTATTACTCAACGATTAGTCTTCAAGAACTTTCCATGCTTTATGCAAAGAAGAAATTTGATTTCAGGGGAAAAAGCCCTGAAGATTTGAGACTCCTTGCAATTCAGAGTAATTTTGAAGAATTAGTTATCACGGGAAATTTAACAACTTCCTATTATCAACTTCCTGAAAAAGACAATCACAAGGATCCATTCGATCGCTTGCTCATCTGGGAAGCCATACAGCGTAAACTTACTCTGATTTCTTCAGACTCAAAGTATGAGCAGTATAAAGTAGATGGACTGAAACTTTTGAAGAACTAAGCCAACTAAAAATCCAGTAAGCTAGGAACTATGAACGCCACAGTTTCTAACTTACTGGATTTTTTATTCTTTAATAATATGAAGTCGAACCTGTATTGGACTCTTCGCGTTTAACGTAATCTACAGCGAGAACCAGACTAAGAACGAGCAATTCATCTTCCTTGTTTTCAACCTCAATCATATATTTGTCACGAATGGAAAACCACTGTTTATCGATTCGTCCAATCACTTGTCCATGACGGAGGATTTCAAAATTCATGTCTAAAATATTCCCGTTTAGCTGAATATCATGTGCCTCGACATCATATTTGGCTTTGAAAAGGGTTAGACGCTTAGAAATTGTGGCGGCTTCTTGGCCGTCAATTTCGAGAAAAAACTTGGGAAGAAGTGACAGAACTTTGTGCGTGACTTTGGCACGCTCATTTCCTGCCGCATCATAAATGGTGAAAAATTTTGGAATTTTCAAAAATGAGCCCTTGACGGAATATAAGGGAGTCTCATTTCCATCTGTGATCCACATTTCACCACCAAGAGAAAATATTTTTGAATTGACGATTAGTTTTGGCATAGCGCTCCCTCACATCTTGTTATTATTGATATTCAATCGTTCCTGGCGGCTTGCTAGTAATATCATAGACTATGCGATTTACTCCTGAGACTTCATTGACAATGCGCTGAGAAATTTTCGTCAAAACTTCCCAAGGAAGTGGTGAAAAGTCAGCCGTCATACCGTCAATCGAATTCACAGCCCGAATCGCAATCATATAGTCGTAAGTCCGGCCGTCTCCCATCACACCGACAGAACGCACATCTGTATTTGCTGTAAAGTATTGCCAAACCTCGCGGTCAAGTCCTGCCAAGGCAATTTCTTCTCTAAGAATGGCATCAGACTCACGGACAGTTTCTAGTTTATCTTCGGTCAACTCACCAAGGACACGAATAGCAAGGCCAGGTCCAGGGAATGGTTGACGCCATACAATCGACTCAGGCATTCCAAGCTCAATACCAAGCGCGCGCACCTCGTCTTTGAAGAGTGTATTGAGTGGCTCAATAAGTTCAAACTGCATATCATCAGGAAGACCGCCCACATTATGATGAGACTTGATGACTTCGGCTGTTTCAGTTCCTGACTCAATAACATCTGTATAGAGCGTGCCTTGGGCTAGGAAGTCAATTCCCTCAAGTTTTGTGGCTTCATCATCAAATACGGCAATAAACTCAGCACCGATAATTTTACGTTTTTCTTCTGGATCTGACAGGCCGAGTAATTTATCCATGAAACGTTTCTGAGCGTCTACCTTGATGATATTCAGGCCAAACTTGCCTTCGAGAGTTCCCATGACTTGGTCAGCCTCGCCCTTACGCAGGAAGCCATGATCAACAAAAATAGAAGTCAGCTTGTCGCCGATAGCCTTGTGTAAAAGCACACCGACCACAGAGGAATCAACGCCACCTGAAAGGCCGAGAAGTATTTTTTTATCTCCGACTTGTTCACGAATGGCTGCGACTTGCATGTCTACGAAATTCGCCATTGACCAGTCAGCCTTAGCTGAACAGATGTTTATGGCGAAGTTGCGTAAAAGATCTGTGCCGTATTCAGAATGGCGTACTTCAGGGTGGACTTGAATCCCGTAAAATTTGTGTAGACTGTCTTCAACAGCTGCAAAGGGACTATTAGGAGAAGTAGCCGTAATGCTAAAACTTCCTGGTATAGCCGTCACACGGTCTCCATGGCTCATCAAGACATTTTGAGGAGAAGGAGTACCTGTAAAGAGTTCACTCTCATTCTTTAACTCAAGTGGTGCCACGCCATACTCTGCTTCAGAAGCCGCCTCAACTAATCCACCGAGTTTGTGCATCATCAATTGCATTCCATAACAGATACCGAGGATTGGAATGCCAAGCTCAAATATTTCAGAGTCAATGTCAAAGGCATTTTCCTCATAAACTGAGTTAGGCCCCCCAGAGAGTACGATTCCGATAGGTGCAATCTCTTTAATCTCGGCAGCACTTATTTTATGAGATTTGAGCTCGGAGAAGACGCCAATCTCGCGAATTCGGCGCGCAATCAGCTGGTTGTATTGAGAACCATAGTCTAGGACAATAATCGTTTCAAGTTTTTTTTCAGATGTCATAGGATTATTTTAGCATATTCAGCCTTGTTTCGACAAGATAAAAAGCAAGTCTAGGACTTGCTTTGGTTTATTATTTGATTTGAGCTTTAACAAATTTACGCCAAATTTTTGGATGAACACGTGCCAGACGTGTCATGATACGATCTTGAAAGGCATTGAAATAGCGTGATTTTGGCTTTGTATCGGTTGCGGCCTTATAGAAAACTTGTGCTAAATCAGCTGAAGTTGCCTGACTTGAAAACTTCTTGAAGGCCTCCAGAAGTTTACCAACAAGTGGTTCATATGGTGAATTTTCTTTTAGATTCTTTGCTGCGTTGGCAAAGGCCACATCACGCCAAGCAGATTTAGTACCAGCTGGTTGAATAACCACAGAGCGAATTCCAAATGGTTCAACTTCAAGATCCAAGACATCAGACCATTGCTGCATGGCAGCCTTTGTAGCGTGATAATGTGCGCCTAAAGGCATGAAGACATCACCGCCAACAGAGGAAATATTAATCACTCGACCTGATTTTTGAGCACGCATCGTTGGCAAAACAAGGTTCGTCAACTCAACAGCTCCGAAATAATTGACATCGAACTGATATTTGGCGTTATCAGTTGAAATTTCTTCAGTGGGTCCATATTCGCCATAACCTGCATTATTGATAAGCACGTCAATTCGTCCAAACTTATCAAGTGCTGTCTTGACAAATCCTGCATTTGATTGACTGTCTGTAACGTCGAGTTTGACTGCCAAAATATGCTCAGCTGCTGGAATTTGCTCAACACGGCGTGCGCCTGCTACGACTTCCCAACCTTTTTCTGAAAAAAGTTTAGCAGCTTCAAGTCCCATTCCGTTAGAAGCGCCTGTAATTAAAATGACTTTTTGATTATCCATGATATACTTTCCTAGTTATTCTTTATTAGTTAAAGTCTGTAATGTTACTATGTTATGTATATGAAATACAGTACAGATTTCACCTAGCAATTATAGCAATAAAATCAGAGAAGCGATTAATTTTTGCTCTAATTTATAAAAATTTTTTAGAAACTTAATTGCTATAAAAAATTACTATAAAAAAACTTGCCTCAGTAAGACAAAGTTTAATTAATATTTTTTTAAATACAACTTATCGATATAATGCTTATCAGACTTATGTATAATAATCTCGGCTCGGCTACGTGTTGGTTTGATAAATTCGCGAAGATTTCGGAGATTGATTTTCTCCCAAGTTTCAGAAATAAGAGCTTCAAGCTCAGCTTCAGGGATTTTTGTAAATTGATGATAAAAGTTATCTGGTTCATTTTTGGCAAGTTTTAAAAGTGAATTAAAACGTTCACGAAACCATTTTTCGATCAATTTTTCATCGGCGTCCACATAAATCGAAAAATCATAAAAATCTGAAATATAAAGCAAATCATTGTTAGGATTTTGCAAGACGTTAATTCCCTCGACAATCAAGATATCTGGCGTTGAAATTGCTTGCCACTCATCTTCAACAATGTCATAAAATTCATGAGAATAAACTGGAATCTTTGCATCCTGTCCTGACTTTATCTTATAGAGGAAATCGAGCAGAGCTTCCATGTCATAAGACTCTGGAAAGCCTTTCTGATCAAGAATGCCCCGTTTTTCAAGCTCTTTATTAGAGTAAAGAAAACCATCTGTTGTGACCAACTCTACTGTTGTATTACGAAAGGCGCGACTGAGAAGAAGTTGTAACAGACGAGCCGTTGTAGATTTGCCAACCGCTACTGATCCAGAAATTCCGATAATCAAAGGAGGTGTTTTGACAATTTTTTGAAGGAAAAGCCCCTTTGTAAATGACATGTCCTCAAGATCTTTTTTATATAGGCGCAGAAGATGTACCAAGGGGAGGTAAACATCCGATACATCTTGAAGGCTGATTTCATCGTTAAGCGATCTAACAGCGTCCAATTCTTCACTCGTTAAAGGGGTAAGCGAAGTTTTGTATAGATTTTGCCAAGTTTTACGAGAAATCTCGTCAAAATTGATGAATTCATTCATGTAACTATTATAACGTAAAATATTACAAACAGTATCTTTGCAATATTAACTATTTATTAGAAAGTTATTAATAAATAAATAACTAAATAATTATGATAAAATCATAACGATGGCAAAAAGTAATATGTATTATGAGGACAATCGTGATTTAGCGCATGATTTTAAAACCTTGAAGTTTGAACTTTTAGGAATGACAATGCAGTTCAAGACAGATGCAGGCGTATTTTCCAAATCGTCTATTGACTATGGTTCACGGACGCTACTTGAAGCATTCAGGCCTGTTGGAGAAAGTCTACTTGATGTTGGATGTGGTTATGGAACTTTAGGCTTGACGCTTACTAAAAAGTATGGACTTGTTTCGACTCTATCAGATGTCAATCCTCGAGCATTAGAGTTAGCAAAAGAGAATGCTGCTCTTAATCATTCGGATGTCAACATCCTAATTTCCTCTGTTTATGAAGAGATTGCAGGAAGCTTCGACAATATTGTGACAAACCCTCCAATTCGAGCAGGAAAAGAAATCGTCCATAGTATATTGGAAGGAGCATATGACCATCTAAATTCTGGAGGCCAAATTCTGGCAGTTCTTCAGAAAAAACAAGGCGCTCCATCTGCTCAGAAAAAAATGGCCGAAGTTTTTAGAAATTGTGAAATCGTCCGGAAAGACAAGGGTTACTATATCCTAAAAAGTATAAAAACTAAAGGCTAAAAATTTCAGCCTTTAGTTTTATTTCAGAGTAAAAAGCTAAAGAAAAAAACGCCGAAGCGTTTGATTTCTAATTAAGCAAGCTTAGAAGCAAGACGAGATTTATCACGTGAAGCTTTGTTTGCTTTGATCAAGCCTTTTGATTTTGCTGAATCAAGAGCAGATGAAGCAGCCTTCAAATTCTCTACTGTAGGATCAGCTTCAAATTTTTTAACAGCTGTACGCATTGCAGCGCGTTGAGCTGTATTACGCTCATTTTGAATGTTGTTAAGCTCAGCACGTTTGATTGAAGATTTAATATTTGCCATTGTTTCCCTTTCTTTGGTGTCTTTTACAACTTTTACAAAGTTATCAAAGAATTTTATAACCTTGTTCAGCTCTCAATGCAAAAGTTGTATTGAAACACCGAAAATTGTACTTGGCTATTATACATGAATTCAGTAACTTTGTAAAGCATGAGCCACTCAATCAAGAAAAATAATCAAAATGAAGTTCAAGTCAGATTGCCCAGAAAAGCCACAGACTTTTTTGCTAATTTTTGATATAATATGAGAGATTAAACTTAGGAGATCAAAATGAATATTTTTGTGTTTATTATTTTAATTCTTGTTGCTGCAATGGCTGGTTTCGCTGGAGGAGTTTTCTTCCAACAACGTCAAGTCAAGAAGATGTTAATTGAAAATCCCCCAATGAACGAAGATGCGATTCGCATGATGATGAGCAATATGGGACGTAAACCTTCTGAGGTGCAAGTTCAACAAACTTTACGTCAAATTCGTGGAGCTGCGAAAGCCCAAGCAAATTCTAAAAAGAAGAAATAAGTGGTTCTAAATGGATAATCGTCCAATTGGATTTCTAGACTCAGGTGTTGGCGGGCTCACAGTGGTTCGTCAACTTTTTCGTCAACTCCCCAATGAAGAAGTCGTCTATATTGGAGATACGAAAAGAATGCCATATGGCTCCCGTAGTCCAGAAGAAATATTAAAATTTACTTGGGAAATGGTCAATTTCTTGATGTCGAAAAATGTCAAGATGATTTGTTTTGCTTGTAATACAGCTACAGCAATAGCCCTCGATGAAATCCAAAATGAGTTGGGGATTCCAGTTATTGGCGTGATTCTACCTGGAGCCAGTGCAGCCATTCAAAAGACCAAAACAGAAAAAATTGGAATTATTGGAACCCAAGCTACGATCGAGTCAAAGGCCTATGCTAAAGCTATATATTTTAAATCAAATGCGGTAAAAGTTACAAGCCTAGCCTGCCCACCGTTTGTTCCATTAGTTGAGTCAGGAGATTTTGATAATGAAGCAGCTTATGAGTTAGTTAAGCAACAACTCCACCCTTTAGTAGGAGAAGTCGACAGCTTGATTCTCGGCTGTACTCATTATCCCCTGCTGGCCAAGCATATCCAGAAAGTTATGGGGACCGAAGTGAACCTGATTGATTCTGGAGCTGAAACCGTTCGTGATATTTCAGTTTTGTTGAATTACTTCAAACTTAATCGTAAGCTTAGTTCAAAGCAATCTGAAAATCGTTTTTACACAACAGCTTCTGCAGAGCAGTTCAAGAAAATCGCGGAAAATTGGTTAGAAACATCTGTTGAGGTTGAAACTGTCTCCATTGAGGACAAAGAAGGAAAGGGAGAGTATGAAGAAAAAAATTCTCATTGCAACAAGAAATAGCGGAAAAGTTAGGGAGTTTCAGGAAATATTCAGCCAGCTAGGTTATGATGTTGAAAGTTTACTTGACTATCCAGACTTGCCAGAAATTGAAGAAACTGGATTAACTTTTGAAGAAAATGCAAGACTGAAAGCTGAAACAATTGCAAAATTGACACAACAAATAGTTCTTGCAGATGATTCAGGACTATGTGTTGATTTGCTTGGCGGATTGCCAGGAATCTGGAGCCATCGTTTTTCTGGACCAAATGCGACTGATCTTGAAAATAATGTCAAGCTACTGCATGAACTTGCGTCAACCGAAGTTACACCCGAACGCCGAACAGCTCATTTTCATTGTTGTCTAGTTGTCGCTCAACCCGACCAAGAAAGTTTAGTAGTGGAAGCAGATTGGCAGGGACGAATTGCCCTATATCCTCAAGGTGAAAATGGCTTTGCTTATGACCCAATTTTTTTAGTTGGGAAATCAAATCAATCAGCCGCTGAGCTTTCAGCAGATGAAAAAAATAAAATTTCTCATCGTGGGCAAGCCCTAGCAAAATTAATGCAGGCTTTCCCTGACTGGATTGGGAAATAAATATATAGCAAACAAATAAGTGGAGGAATTATGATCATTGTAATGAGCGATTCACACACTGAACGTACAGTCATTGAGGATATTAAGACTGAATATCTCGATAAGGCTTCGGCAATTATTCACTGTGGTGATTCTGAACTTCCAGTCAATGATTTGATTTGGAGCGGGATAACAGTTGTCGGTGGGAATTGTGACTACGATCCCGAATATAAGGATTATCAATCATTGGAAGTCGAAAATCAACATCTCCTCGTCACGCATGGGCATTTGCAAGGGCTATCTGGCTGGGGTGAAGGACGTTTATTTGACTTTGCAGCTGAGCAACATGCAGATATTCTTTGCTTCGGGCATATTCATCGCCCTGTTTGCGAGATTCGTAATGGCTGTCTTTGTATCAATCCAGGCTCTGTTGCACAACCACGCGGAGACTGGAAAGAGAAAATGTACACTGTCATCGAAATTTTTGAGGATAGTGTACACAAAAACTTTAAAATTTCATATCGAAATTTGAAGCACGAGCCTATCAAAGGTTTACAATTAGAATTGGAGATGTTGAAGTGATTATTCCCGAAATGGAAAAATTTTTGAGTGAACATCAAAAAACATTTGTAAAATCTGCTGACTCAGTTGCAGTTCTGCTGAAAGATCATAATGTAGATCACGCCAAACTCCTTTTAAGTCAATATAAATATACGCGTGTTCCCGTGGTTGACAAGGATAAAAACTTTGTTGGCGTTTTGGGTCTCAATGAAATCGTAGAATTTGAAATGGCTCATGACTTTTTTTACGAAAAATCACAGCATACAAAAATTGAAGAAATCGTAAATACAAGTGTTCACACAGTTCAAGAAGATTTCACACTAGAAGAAGTGCTACATGATTTAGTAAAAGATCCTTTTTTACCTGTTTTATCTGGCACAAAATTTGCAGGAATTATCGCCCGTCAAGAAGTTTTAAAAGCGGTTAATGCCTTAGTTCACGACTTTACAAAAAATTATGAAATTACAAAACGAAATCCCTAAATTTTTAGCAACAAAATCTATTTCAAGAAATTCTAAATCAAGTTATACTTATGACTTGACACATTTTTCTGACTTTTTTGCTGAGCGCGAAATCAACGAAGCAGGAATTTTATTGTTCCGTAAGAGTTTGGAAATTTTTTCAACCGCTACGCAACAAAGAAAAATTTCGGCTAATAATCAATTTTTGCTTTATCTCTATAAGAATCAAATCTTGCAAGAGTTTTTCCAAGTTCCTAAAGTTGAGGCAGCCTTTAAAACTTTAGAAGTAGTAGAAGCGCCACAATTGCGCGACTTTTCAAGCTTTTATGGACCGATTCAAACTCTCGGACAGTTTTTGGCCACTTTAATTTTAGAAACTGGCTTAACTCCCTCTCAGATTTGTCGGCTAAAATGGAATAACTTTAACTGGCGGTTTAATTTACTAGAGATTAGCGAACATGGGATGCACCGAGCGATTCCGCTTCAGAATAAATTTGCTGTTCGCGCCAAGGTAATCCAAAATGCAGATGAACTTTTCAGTAAATCGCGGCAATTTCTCCATGTTGAAC
>JAIRUS010000076.1 GCA_031254295.1 Streptococcaceae bacterium
GAATCACGATAACTTGTACCGAGAATCATGCCTTGATTATAGAGCTTTTTGAAAGGCTCTTTGGTTGGCACGACGCCAATATCGTAGAGGAACTTGTGCCAAAAACGTGCATAAAGCAAGTGAAGCACCGCGTGCTCAGCCCCTCCGATATAGATATCAACTGGCAACCATTGTTTCAAAAGCTCTGGATCGGCAAGCGCTGCGTCATTATGCGGATCAATATAGCGTAGATAATACCAGCTTGAACCTGCCCATTGTGGCATGGTATTGGTCTCACGGCGTCCCTTGACACCATCGGTCCGTGTTACTGTCAGCCAATCTGTCAGATTTGCCAGTGG
The DNA here is from genome assembly GCA_031254295.1 of Streptococcaceae bacterium. Lineage (GTDB taxonomy): Bacteria > Bacillota > Bacilli > Lactobacillales > Streptococcaceae > Lactovum. The sequence continues at coordinate 339 of JAIRUS010000076.1, forward strand.
AGACTCACCAGTGCCTGACGGCTTAATGTCAGCTGTGACAGGCAAGACTAGCGGTAATTCGGCTTCTGTCAGCGCTGATGACGTCCCATCTTCCCAATGGATAATCGGGATTGGCTCGCCCCAGTAGCGTTGGCGACTGAAAAGCCAATCACGCAGCTTATAAGTCGTCTTCCTTTGACCCCTGCCTTTTTCTTCAAGCCAGACAAGGATTTTTTCAATCGCGTCGGCCTTGTTCAACCCGTCCAAAAAGTTGGAATTAATATGCAGCCCGTCCTCTGTAAAGGCAGATTTTTCAACATTTCCGCCATCTAAGACAGGAATGATTTCTAGGCCAAATTTCTTCGCAAAATCCCAGTCGCGCGTGTCATGCGCCGGCACCGCCATAATTGCCCCATGTCCATAGCTAGCCAAGACATAGTCAGCTACCCAAATTGGAATAGGCTTTCCATTTACAGGATTTACGGCATAGTTACCAGTCCAAACGCCTGTTTTATCTTTCGCAAGGTCTGTACGCGCAAGGTCCGACTTCAGCGCAGCTTGCTTCTGATACTCCCCGACAGCCTCTGCCTGCTCTGGGCTGACAATCGAATCAAGCAGTGCATGCTCAGGTGAGAGCACCGCATACGTCGCACCAAATAAAGTATCTGGTCGCGTTGTAAAAACTGTAAACTCTTTATCAGAATCTAAAACTTTAAAGTTTACATCTGCCCCAACTGACTTTCCAATCCAGTTACGTTGCATTTCCTTGACAGACTCTGGCCAGTCAAGATCATTTAAATCCTCAAGCAAACGATCCGCATACGCCGTGATTTTCAAAATCCATTGGCGCATGGGCTTACGGACAACAGGATAGCCACCACGCTCTGATGTTCCATCAGGCAAAACTTCCTCGTTTGAAATCGCCGTTCCAAGTTCTTCGACCCAGTTGACAGGCACTTCTGCCTCGTAAGCGAGGCCTTTTTTATAAAGCTTTGTGAAAATCCATTGCGTCCATTTATAAAAATTCGGATCCGTTGTATTGATCTCACGCTCCCAATCATAGCTGAAGCCCAGACTATTGATTTGAGGCTTAAAATTCGCAATATTTTCCGCTGTAAATTCGGCTGGATCATGGCCTGTAGACATCGCATATTGCTCCGCTGGAAGACCAAAAGCATCCCAGCCCATTGGATGAAGGACGTTATAGCCTTGAGCACGCTTGTAACGGCTCAAAATATCCGTCGCCGTGTAACCCTCTGGGTGCCCCACGTGCAGCCCCGCGCCTGACGGATATGGAAACATATCTAGCGCGTAAAATTTCTTGTCCTTTGCGGCGTCATTCTGCGTCTTGAAAGTCTGATTTTCCGCCCAAAACTTCTGCCATTTTTTCTCGATTTCTTGATGATTGTATTCCATATGAGTATTCCTAGTTTATGATAGAAAAGCGGCTATTCACCGCTTTACTGTAATATATTATTTATTTTTAAACGATTGTCGGTATATGAGTCGCAAATAATGGAGAAAGAGGGCGATTCTCATGTGTACGTACAATTGCTTCACCAAGAAGATTCGCAATAGAGATTTGTGTAATCTTTTCAGAGCTTTGTTCTGGTGTCCGTTGAATTGTATCGAGGACGACTAATTCTTTGATTGCTGATGCATTAATTCTCTCAATCGCCGGGCCAGACAATACCGCATGGGTACATGACGCATAGACCTCTGTTGCACCTAAATCACGCAAGGCATTAGCTGCCAAGCAAATTGTACCTGCAGTATCAATCATATCATCAATCAAGACACATTTTTTTCCTGCAACGTCTCCAATGATGTTCATGATTTCAGCTACGTTTGCCTTAGGGCGACGCTTATCAATGATTGCGATTTTTGTGTGCAAGAAATCAGCCAATTTACGCGCACGCGTAACGCCACCATGATCCGGAGATACTACTACAACCTCATCTCCATATAGACCCTGACGCTCAAAATAATCAGCCAAAAGTGGTGCACCAACAAGATGATCTACAGGCACTTCAAAGAAGCCTTGAATCTGATCCGCATGCAAATCAACGGTAATAATACGATTTACACCTGCTACAGAAATCATGTTTGCAACCAACTTAGATGTGATTGGCTCACGCGCACGTGCTTTGCGATCTTGACGCGCATAGCCGTAGTAAGGTAAGACCAAATTAATCGTACGGGCAGATGCACGCTTCAACGCATCCACCATAATCAAAACTTCCATGAGGTTATCATTAACTGGATTGCTTGTTGATTGAATCAAATAAATATCTTTACCACGAACAGATTCCTCAATATTAATCTGAAGTTCTCCATCTGCAAAGGTCTTGATTGAAACTTTTCCAAGCGGTAAACCAACTTCCTTAGCAACTCGCTCTGCCAAATCTATGTTTGAACTCAACGAAAATAGCATTAAATCTGAATAAGACATCAGCCCTCAACTTTCTTGTTTTAATTTTATCGTGAAATGACGGATTTTTCAAGTCAAATTAACCCTTTGAACAGGCCTCTGACAAAAAACTCCTCATCAAATTCTGCCAAATCGTCTATTTTTTCACCAAGCCCAACAAGCTTGATTGGAATTTTCAAAGATTGAATAATTGACAGCACAATCCCACCTTTGGCTGAGCCATCAAGTTTGGTTAAAACAATACCTGAAATTGGTGTGACTTTTGAAAACTCTTTAGCTTGACTGACAGCATTCTGTCCAGTTGACGCATCCAAAACAAGCAAGGTCTCATGTGGCGCTTCTGGTAACTCACGCTCTACAATTTTTCTAATCTTTGCCAATTCAGCCATCAGATTATCTTTATTTTGCAGGCGTCCTGCTGTATCAATCAAGAGAATATCAAAATTCTCTGCCTTAGCACGTTGCATCGCATCAAAAACGACGGAAGCTGGATCTCCACCAGTTTTACCTGTCACAGTTGGAAGTTCAGAACGATTTGCCCACTCAACCAACTGATCTGTCGCCCCTGCACGGAAAGTATCGGCTGCCGCTAACAAGACTTTTTTGTTTTCTGACTTAAAACGCGCTGACAACTTACCTATTGTGGTCGTCTTTCCAGCACCATTTACCCCAACAAACATGATGACAGTCAAAGCATTTTTTTGAATGTTAATCTCTTTTGAAAGATTTTCTTCATCTATCAAATCTACTAGTTTTTCGATAATCAAACTGCGAAGTTGCTCTTGACTTTTAGCCTTAGCAAGACGTGCCTCTTGGCGCAAATCTTCTGAAATT
>JAIRUS010000077.1 GCA_031254295.1 Streptococcaceae bacterium
GGACTTGACCTGCTCGCGCAGCTTTTCATCAATCAGGAGTTGCCCAATCATCAGCTTTAATACCTGAAAATTTTCATGAATGAAAGTCAGGCGATCTCGGACAATCACGGCAATCAAGGTTTCGTAGCTCTCAGGGAGCCTGCCAAGGGCTTCGGCGACAAACTCGTCTTTAACCGAATGAATCGTCTGAAAGAGCGGGGTTAGAACGGCCGCAAGTAGCGCTTCTTTATTTGGAAATTTCTTATAGACCAGACCCGTCGAGACACCTGCCCGTTCCGCAATTTGCTGTGTCGATGTCGCCTCAAAGCCTTGCTCTGAAAATAGTTCCAGCGAAGCTTGCAGAATCTGCTTCTGCTTGTCTGTCAGCTCTGACAATTGGGTCAATTGCTGCGTATAGAGCGAATTTATTGTTTGTTTTGTCATAATTTTCATGAGTAAGTGAGCATTCACTCTTTAATTAGAAATTATAAAATAAAATCCTTACAAATGCAAGAATTTTATTTTATAACTTTTAAGTTAATCTTCTTCTGAGAACTGCTTAATTATCCAATCATCTGAGACTTGCGCTTGCATCGCTGAAGAAAAACCTAGAACTCCAACACCATAATTTACAGGTATTTCATTCAATGTCAAATAAAAATCCGAGGCTGGCTTACTCAGACGTCGTGCAATTGCTTCTCCTCTCAGATACGAGCGAATATGCTGGATAACTTGACTACACGTCCTATTTTCCAACTCTAACATTTTTTTCGCTTCTAAAAACACCTCTCGCTCCAAGCTACTCAGAGCTGGATTTAGGATAAGATTATAAATCTTAGATAGAAGAACTTTCTCTGCTTCACTTTGTTTTTTCATAATAATCTGATTTCTTAATACCAATATTGATAAGGGCTATACTGTGGAAAATAACTAGCTTGTGTATTTGTCGATTGCCCATATCCCCAAGCAGCACCATTTATAAAAGTCCCTGCAAACTGGATCAGAGCTGGGATTTAAAGCACTAAAGCCCCCAAGAAACTCTAGCGCTTGACCTCCGCTAACCATTTTCAATTCTTCATCTGTCATTTCTACAAAGTCACTAATATTAAAATCTTTCATGATAAACCTTTTTCTCCGAATTATTAGATAATCCAACACCTTAACCTAAAATATGTCATAATCTATGATACAATTCAAAGTTTTATTAATACTTTATTAATTAGTCATTGGACTCGCCCCACTTTTCTTCGTTGTCCTTTATGCCTTGCAATTCTTTATCAAAAAATTTGGATTTCTTTTACTGGTTACGGAGTATCCCAACTAAAAGTGAATCTCCCACCCCTAAGCTAATTTTCCTGTCTGCTCTTAATATCTTGTAAAATTCAAGGCCGCGTTTTGATATTTGTTGACTTACTACCAAAGGTAATAACTGATTGCGTAAGTTGATGAGGTGAGATTCGAACATCCCTCCTTTTTCGATTGCAACCTTTGCCTGTCGAAGAATATCTCTTTCCTTATCGGAGATATTCTTATCAAGAATCAAATCATATATCCGATTCATCAACTCCTGTTGATGCGAGTTTAAAGTCTTCATTTTGCCACACTTTCTATCAAATTATACCTCAATACCAGTAATTATATGGGTTATATTGAGGTATTCCACGTATTCATTAGACTTGTTATATATTTTAATTATAAACCTAGATTCTAGCCATTCCCAAAAATGAAAAAGGACATAATCTAAAATTTCTAAACTCCCTTCCCCTACGGTAAGATTTATTTGGAAGATTTCAAAAAGGATTTCATCTACTGATCTTAAAGCAAAATATTTATCAATGTTACTACTAAGTTCCAGCCCATATGGACAGACATATTTAAATAGAAACTTCTCCATCTATAATAGAAAGCTGTTAAAATCAATGAAGCTAAGCCGTAGCTCAACCAAGCATTCATATCTGTTAGTGATCCTACTGAAACATGAATAAAAGTAAAAATAAATGCTGAAAAGCAAAAGGCAATTTTTTTATTTTTCGGAAATAAAATTTCAAATAGTCCAACTCTAAAAACAAGCTCTTCAAAAAAACCTGCAGAAATCGGAATAATGAATCTCAAAAAAAGCGGAACTGTCTTAAAAATCATGCTATTGTAAGATTCGTTTGCTGTTTGAATAGTTCTCCCCATTATTATACTAGAAATAATCTCCGATACTAAACTACTAATTAGAAAAAGCATCAAACCTAAGAGTACCAAACCAATGAGTTTACCACTAAAAGTTTTAACAGATGTTAAGTTTATAAGTTTATGCTTCTGAATAATTTTACAAGCTATAAAAATAAATGTTCCATAAGTAACAATAAGTAAAATCGTCTGCCACAAGGGGAAGGTTCTCAAATGCTTCCCTTGCCAATTTATTTTTGTGAAAAAACTTAAAAGCTGAATAGGTATTTGCCAAACTAACAAAATTAGTGAAAATCCTCTATAACGCCTGATAAACGCAAAAAACACTATAAGAGAAAAGACTATCACATCATAGGAAGAAAAGGAAAAATATTTTAAAATCTGAAAATCTATCACACACAATTCTTTCTTACTTAAAAACTTACACAAAATATTTCGCTTATATTTTGTGTAAGTTTTTATATTTTATTTGAGAATTTTCCAATTCTTGTCTAACGAGAGGCGCCCGTACTTGTGTCGGTCCAGTTTTTCAAGGCGTTTTTAATAAATTGATTTGTAGCCCAACTATTAAAACTAAATCGAAAACCACTGCTACCGCCATTGACATAATCCACTGGTACCAAACCACCTTGTACTTCTGCTAAGCTTTTGTCAGTAATTAAATCAAATTTTTTTAATACTTCAAATTTTTTATTCTCTGTCATTTTAGTTTCCTCTTTTTATTTTGACTTTTCTAAGATTTGGTTGATTCAACTCAATCTTTTATTATTCTTAAAGTACTTTATGGAATAAGTATAACATGAGATTTTAGCAATATGAAAAATGGTTCAAATTTGAACCATTTTTAAATTTCTCTATAGATTTGTTATATATCTTAATTATAAACCTAGATTCTAGCCATCTCCAAAATGAAAAAAAGAACGTAATCAAGCTAAGCTTTATTTTTCAAGCTCTCAACTTCTTCCTCTGTCAATGTGCGATAATCCCCAAGTTTTAAATTCTTATCCAGTTGTAGATGCCCCATCCGCAAACGTTTGAGATAAAGCACGTACATCTCGACCGCCTCAAACATGCGCTTGACTTGATGAAACTTGCCCTCGTGAATGATAACACGTATGTCAGTGGCTATCCTCAGCTGCGTATCCGTGTTTTCATAGATTTTTTCAATGAAAAGTTCTGCTGGACGTGCCACTTCTCCATTTTTCAAAGTCAAGCCAGCAGCAAAACGAGCAATCGTCTCCTCCGTCACGCGCCCATCAATGTGGGCAAAATATTCTTTTTCAACGTGTTTCTTCGGCTGGGTCAGATCATGCCCCAAAGCCCCATCATTTGTCAAGATAAGCAGCCCTTCGGTATTTTTATCCAGCCGCCCCACAGGAAATATATCCGCCCGAAAATCCTCCGGCCGCAAAAGCTCGACCACTGTTTTATCCAAATTGTCCTTTGTCGCGGAGACAAGTCCTGCAGGTTTGTTGAGCATATAGTAATAAAACTCCTGGTAGCTCAAAGGCCGACCATCAAACTTGACCGCAGTCGAATTCTTATCGACCTGAAACTTTCCGTCTTTCTGAACTGTACCATCTACTGTTACAAGGCTTTTGGCAAGCAATTTCTTTACTTCGGTTCGCGAGCCAAGTCCTGCTTCTGCTAAAAATTTATCTAATCTCATATTTATTATATTATAGCGAAATTATTCTCCAAAAATTGAAAATAAAAAATCCTAACAATCTAAATATGTCAGGATTTTTGTATTAGTCATTATACAAATCAGGATGTCCCTCATGCCAGCGCCATGCGTTTTCGATGATATGTTCAAGGTTATTTTGCACATGCCAGTCGAGAATTTTGCCGGCCTTTGTGCTGTCTGCTACGAGTTCGTCGGGGTCGCCTAGGCGGCGCGCGCCCATTTTCATCGGAATTTCTTTGCCTGTGACGCGGCGGGCTGTTTCAAGGACTTCAAGATTTGAGTAGCCTTTTGAGCTGCCAAGGTTGAACTGATCAGACTTGCCGCCTGCTTTAAGATACTCTAGCGCCTTGATATGCGCATTAATCAAGTCTTCCATGTCGATATAGTCACGCACGCAAGTGCCGTCAGCCGTCTTATAGTCGTCTCCGTAAATCGTGATAAAGTCACGCTTGCCCTGCGCCACTTGCAGGATAATCGGAATCAAATGCGTTTCATTCTTGTGTGCCTCACCAATGTGTCCGTCATTTGAAGCGCCCGCCACGTTGAAGTAACGCAATGCCACATAGGTCATTGGACTTTCAGTGCTTTTAGTCGCTTCAGACTGCCAGTGCATCATTTTTTCCATGATGAGTTTTGATTCACCATAAGGATTGATGGGTTTTTGTGGTGTTTTTTCTGAAATCGGTGAACTTTCTGGAACTCCAAACGTTGCGGCTGTTGATGAGAAGACGATATGTTTCACGCCAAATTTTTGCATCGTCTCAAGAATCGTGATACAGCCACCGACATTATTGTCAAAATACATGGCTGGTTTTTCCATTGATTCCCCAACAAGTGAATACGCGCAGAAGTGCATCAGGCCTTCAATGTTTTTTTCCTCAGTGAAAACGCGGTCCATAAAATCACGGTCACGCACGTCACCTTCGTAAAAACGTACCGTTGTCGGCAAAGCCTCACGGTGACCTGTTACCAGATTGTCGACGACTGCAACATCATAGCCTTT
>JAIRUS010000081.1 GCA_031254295.1 Streptococcaceae bacterium
CTACGGCAGCTGGAACACCAGACAATCCAGGGCATTCAGTGGCTATTATAGGTTATGTTTTACCTACAAATGGCGCTGGGGCACCTTATTATCGAGTTTGGAATCCTTGGTGGAATACATCTTTCTACCTTTCTTCCACAGCTTCTACTTACAACCTAGGCGGTGTCAACTACAAATGGAATCAGACATGGTATAATTGGCGTAAATCTGCCACAGCTGGAACAGTTGATAACAGTGCATTGAATCAACCTGTGAAGAAAGATATCGCACAAAAAAATATAGAAAAAGAAATAAAGCAAAATACAATTTCTTCTACGTTAAACTCATTATCCTTAATAAATAAATCTAGTGTGAATCAACTTCCCAATAATTTCTCTGGTAAAATTCCAAATTATCCTAATACTCAAGCTACAGGTATTTTTACACCCAGTTTAAATCAAGATGCTAAAACTTATGAATTTAATGGTCCAGGTGATCTTCTTTACGATCCATATATCAGCCATTCAAGTTTTAGTGATACTCTGAGTAGCGATCGCAAACAGATGATGATTCAAATTGATATCGCAAGGGCAATTGGAGATAATAGAACTGATAACGGTGTGGGTCAATTTAAAAGTGATCTGCAACTTGCGTCTAAAGATCAAATCGCACTAACAAAAAATGGATTTGGGTTTCTCACTGCTGCTGGCATTGCCTCCATGGTTGTAATATTTAATTTTTTAGGAGGTGCTAGTGCTGCTGCTGCCGCAATAAGCCTTAACCCTGTTGTAAAAAAAACTATAGAGGCTATAGCAGCTCTTTCGGGGGTTGGACTAACCGTTGCAGACTTGGCATATGCCTATTATGACTATAGAAGTGATATAACACAGCTACAGAAAGATTTTGTTCAAGCTTTAAACGAAGAACAAGGATTTTAGTTATGAAAAAATTCGAGAAAATATTCCGTTTTAATAAATATTTTGGTCTATCTATTTTATTTTTACTTCCATCCCTCTTAATATCAATTATTGGCTTCATTAATTTTCTTAAGGAGAACTCTAAAGTACCTATAATTTATTTTTTCTTTATTCCAGGTATTGGTCTGAGTTTAATTGCAATGCTTGCAAATTTTGCGAGTGTGATTAGAGATAGAAAAAAGTATAAAAAAGGGACTATTTTAGATGACTTGTGGTTAGTTTTATCTTGGTTTATCATGTGGACACTAGCTTTTCATATTATGATTCTCCCATCTCAATCCCTGATTTGGCTCATCTCAATCATGTTATCATTGATTAGTTTGATTATTGGAATAGTTAGAAATCTAAATCGACGAAAAGAAGATGGATTTTAGCTACAAACTAAGTAATGCTTTCATGGGAGGAATAAGTAACTGATGCTAAATATTATAAAAATTACAGTTTTCAGTTTATATATTTTCCCAGCAATTGTTATGTCTATATCTTTTATCTTGGATTTCATAACTTTTAATAAAATTAGACGCTCGTCTGAAGCGGGGAAAAATTTAGAGACTCGGATACTATGGAGTAAGATGGCATCAATTTCTAGCTTTGTTTTCTATTTGGTGAATTTTATCGAAAACTATTCGATTATGTCACTCATATTAACTTGTCTAAGTTTCGTACTTTTGGTTTTATATTTTATTTTGTTCAGGAAAAAGAAAGATTAAGATACTCTGGCGAATATCGATGGTGGAATCATAAATGGTTCCGCTGTAAAATCTACACTTGATTCATATAAAATTCATATTAATAACATGAATACATATTTTGTTCAGGCATTGAATAGGAAGTAATTATGAAAGCAGATAAATCTAACACTAACAAGAGGATTTTGTTAATCATTTTCTTTCTCCATATTATTCTAGGGGGAATCAACGTATCGTTTATAATCAGCTCATATATAAATAACGATAAATCAAATTTTTATTTTTTTATCATTTTACTATCCATCGCAATTCCATTTTTTGTAATGTCCATTCTCACAGAAAAAAGTAGGAACGAACGCCAAAAAGAACTAGGATTAGACAATAATGAATATACAGAGAAAAATTCTATCAATTCTAGAGAAAAGCTACTCTGGATAAGATGTGTACAACTTTGTGGCATAAATTCACTATTTATATTGCCAATGCAAGGCTCTTGGGAATTTACCTATTGGTTATCTTTAATAGTAATCATTATTATTTTATTAATCTGGTCATACGAAAGAGTTTTTGGAATAAAATTTAAAGTCTAGCTATGCCAAAGTATATAGCCCCACGAATTATTCTAATGTTTTGCAGGGTTACAATTTTAAACAAGAATGATTATGTTGTAACTAGCTACAAAATAAGCAATGCTTTCATGGGAAGAATAAGTAACTGATGCTAAATATTATAAAAATTACAGTTTTCAGTTTATATATTTTCCCAATAATTGTTACGTCTATATCTTTTATCCTAGATTTCATAATTTTAAATAAAATTAGACGCTCTCCTGAGGCGGGGGAAAATATAGAGACTAGAATACTATGGAGTAAAATGTCATCGATTTCTAGCCTTGTTTTCTATTTGGTGAATTTTATCGAAAACTATTTGATTATGTCGTTCATATTAACCTGTCTAAGTCTCGTACTTTTGATTTTATATTTTATTTTGTTCAGGAAAAAGAAAGATTAAGATACTCTGGCGAATATAGACGAAAGAGGCACGTTTGGGCAGAATCTCATAAGAGGAGAATATTATGGAATTTGATAAACACAGCATTAACAAACTTTTATACCTTGGAATCCTCTCTGTTCTTTTACCGATAGCAGGAATAAAGGTCGTTTGTAGTTTATTTGGAATACCTAGCGATCCTGCAAGTGAACTCCACGAATTGGTGGTTTTTATTGGAGACTCTGACGCAGCAGTTCAGCTATTCTTAAATAGAGGGGGTGTAAGTTTATGATAGCAATAGTTCCAATTTTCCTTTTAATTCTTGTTATAGAATACGCGCCACTCACAATAGGTATTTTCTTCATGAATCGTGATTATCAAAGAGAACAAACAAGCTGGAGCATGGGAGAACTGAGTTTTGAAATGAAACAAAAAATGAAAAAGAAAATTCGTAATTTGCGCATTTTCAATATTGTTTTTCTAATTTTACTTTTCGCTTTATTCATAAAAATAATCACAACAGGATCCCCTTCTTTTGGCACACTTTTGAGCTTTATTCCATACCCAATTCCATTTTTCATTTATGAAAAAAAATATCGAAAACTTTACGATAGGACTAGAACCGCACACGATAAAGTTGAGTAGCTTTGGGCTACCTTATATTTCATTATTCTTTATCATTTTTTGTTTCGCAAGAGGTCTATTACTTTAGGAGATCAGACACATTTATCTCTGAAACTGCTATAATAATATAATAGAGAAAAATAAGGAGAATGATAAATGACAATGGTAGAACCTTTATTTTTAAAGTCAGATTTTCATGAGAAGATTTGGGGGGGCAATCATCTCAAAGATTTTGGTTATGATTTATCATCTGATAAAATTGGTGAATATTGGGCGATTTCAGGACACAGAAATGGTATCTCAACCGTAGTAAATGGTGAGTTTTCTGGAAAAACAATAGCTGATCTATGGAAGTCACATCGTGAACTTTTTGGTAATCAAGAAGGAGAAGTTTTTCCGCTTTTAACAAAGATTTTAGATGCCAATGACTGGCTTTCTGTGCAGGTGCATCCTGATGATGCCTATGCGCGTCTTCATGAAGGTGAGTATGAGCTTGGTAAGACAGAATGTTGGTACATCATCTCGGCAGAGCCTGACGCAGAGATTGTTTACGGTCATACTGCCACGTCTCGTGAGGAATTGGCTCAAATGATTAATGCAGGAGAATGGGACAAGCTACTAAAGAAAACGCCTGTTAAAGCAGGTGAGTTCTACTATGTACCGTCTGGCACAATGCATGCAATCGGAGCAGGAATAGTAGTCCTAGAGACACAACAGTCATCGGATACAACCTATCGTGTTTATGATTTTGATCGACGTGATGACAATGGCAATCTACGAGAATTACACTTGAAACAATCAATTGATACGTTGACGATTCCAGGAGATAAGTTGCCATCAAATGAGACAAAAACTGAGGAATTTGCGGGTGCAAGTATTACTACTTTGCTGAAGTCACCATTTTTTGATGTCTATAAATGGCAGATACATGGCAGCCATAGCTTTGAAAAATCTTCACTTTATACTCTTGTATCTGTTCTTGAAGGAGCTGGCGAGTTGGAGGCAAATGGTCAAACATTTGAAATAAAAAAAGGCGACCACTTTATTCTCCCAGCTCAAATTGAAAAATGGACTTTGTCAGGCAATCTGATACTGATTGCGTCAAATCCTGAATAAATAGCCTAATTTTAATAAAAGAGGGAGACCTCTTTTTCATTTGAATTGAGGAAAATTCTAAAATTTGTTATAATCAAATCCTTAGTATAAGATTTTATGACTTATATAGTTCAATATTGGGAGATTATTTTGAAAAAAATTGGAATTATTTTTCTTGGTTTTATAACCTTGCTTAGTTTGACAGCCTGTGGAGGGAAGAAAAAGACGCTTTCAAGCTCAACACCAAAGCTCTCAGTTTCAATGCCAGGTGAAAAAGTAGATGAAGCAGCTAAGCTAGAAGCAGAGTCAAATCTGGCACTTCAGCGTTATGTGGCAAATTTGCAACCAAATCTGGCAAAGATAAAAACGGATGACTTTCTGAAAACATACAGTGATTTGACAGTAACGCAAAATGATGCACATACGGCAACAATCATAATCACTTTTGCTCAGCAATTGAGCGGCTTGACAGATAGTGATTTAGGAACAATTCGCAATAATTTTAAAGGCTTGAATCAATCTTTACTTGATGGGATGACGAAGTCAAAAGTTACGACTCCTAAGTTGATGTTTGTAGTAAATAATGCAGATGGAACAAGTATTATCAACGAACAATTTACAGGTTCTTAAAATTAGAAAAACTAAAGATATATTACAAACAAAAGGGTGGAATTTATCCACTCTTTTTTGTATAATGTAGTTATGAAAAAGTCAAAAGCTTCAGATATTGCAATTTTATCAATCTTGATTGCGACAATTATCGTAATCCAAGCCCTTTCGACCTATATTTATGCTGTGTGGCCGATTCCAATTCAGCCGACTTTTGCGAGTGTGCCTGTGATTGTTGGGGCTTGTCTTCTAGGTTGGAAACGTGGCGCCTTTCTGGGCTTTGCTATGGGCTTGATTTTATTCGTTCAAGCAAGCATCACACCAGGCGCAACGAATTTTCTATTCACACCTGCGATGCCTGATCCTGCCTTACATGGTCCAAACTGGTGGTCGATTGTGGTTACCTTTGTGCCGAGGATTTTGATTGGCTTATTTGCAGGCTTGGTTTATAAAGTGATGAAAAATCGTGCTGGTGCAGGACTTGCTGGTTTGGTCGGAGCAGCGACAAACACAGTTTTTGTTCTTGGTTTTATCTTTCTATTTTTCAAAGGAACAACCATGACAAGCATTCTAGCATTGATTATCAGTTGGAATTCACTAGTGGAAGTCGCGGCAGCAGCGATTTTAACTTCGGCTATTGTGCCGATACTTGAAAAAAGTCGTCATTAAGTGATGATTTTTTTAATAAAACATGGTATAATGGTCTGAAAACGAATACATATAAATACAAAAATGGAGGTTTCATCACGATGACAAAAAAGATTTTAAGCTTTGATATTGACAATACACTCAATGAACCTAAAATGCCAATTTTCCCAGAAATGGCAGAACTTTTGGCAAAATTATCACAAAAATATATCGTAGCGCCAATTTCAGGTCAAAAATTTGATCAATTTTTGATTCAAATTATTAATAACTTGCCTGCAAGTGCAAAGCTTGAGAACTTTCATCTCTTTGTTGGTCAAGGAACTCAGTATTATGCTTACGAAAATGGCGATTGGAAGCAAGTTTTCAACTATGCCTTGACAGACGAGCAGGTTGACGGAATCTGTGGCGCGCTTGAAAAAGCAGCCAAAGAGCTTGGCTACTGGGATGAGTCGGTTCTTTTACCAGGTGATGAAATCATCGAAAATCGTGAGTCTATGATTGCTTACTCGGCCATTGGTCAACAAGCTGGTGTTCAAGCGAAGCAAGATTGGGATCCAGATATGACAAAACGTAATGAAATTGCGAAGTTAGCTGCTCAATATGCACCAGAGTACGAATTTGAAGTAGCTGGTACAACAACTATTAATGGCTTCGTGCCAGGACAAAATAAAGAGTTTGGTATGAATCATATGATGGAAGAACTTCATGTGACAATGCCAGAAATTCTCTATTTTGGAGATATGACTCAGCCTGGTGGAAATGACTATCCAGTTGTTCAGATGGGCATTGAAACAATCACAGTTGCAAACTGGCAAGAGACAGCGAATATTCTTCGTGGTATCATTGCGACGAGCATTGATTGATTAAAAAGATAAAAAAGACCTGAAAGGGTCTTTTTGTTTCAAGATGTAAATGTAGCTCAAATGTGGTACAATGATGGGTATGAAAAAATTGAAGAAAAAGCTAGCGCTTTTAGGCTTTGTCGCCTCAGCGCTTGTATTACTTGCGGGCTGTGTCCAGACTACAAAAGACTCGGCAGGTCAGCTTGTCCCAACTGGAAAAGGTTGGGTCTATACGATTCTTGTTAAGCCGATGTCAGCTTTTGTTGATTTGTTTGCTGTACACAGTAATGGAACAGCTTGGTTGGGCTATGGTTGGGCGATTATACTAGTGACTTTGATTATTCGGTTGGTTTTGTTGCCCTTGTCACTGAATCAACAGTATAAAGCAACCTTGATGCAGGAAAAAACAGCTTACCTACAACCCGTATTTGCTCCAATCAATGAACGTTTAAAAGAGGCGCGTGCCAATAAAGATCAAGCAGGCATGATGCAAGCTCAGCAAGATATGATGAAGGCCCAGAAAGATAATGGGATTAACATGATGGCTTCTATTGGCTGTCTGCCAATTCTCTTGCAATATCCATTCTTTATCGCCCTTTACAATGCTGCGCGTTATACAAATGGTATCAGTGGTTCAAACTTTTATGGTATCAATCTAGGAGCTTCAAGCTCAAGCTGGCCTGCTTTGATTTTGATTGTTTTCGCAGGAATTTTCTATACAGTGCAAACAATCATTATGTATTTTGGCATGCCAGAAGAGCAACGTAAGCAACAGAGAACAATGTTGATTTTGTCTCCAGCTATGATTGTCTTCTTCAGTTTTGCGTCTCCAGCTGGTGTGACACTCTACTGGGTAGCGGGTGGTCTCATTATCGTCTTGCAACAGGTGATTGTTACTTATATTATCAAACCACGCTTGAAAGTTCGGATTGATGAAGAGTTCCGTAAAAATCCGCCAAAAATGCTTGATTTGCCAAAAGCGAAAGATGTAACACCAATAAAAGAAGTAAGTCCAGTAGAACTTCCAGCTCATAAAAATAGAAACTCTGGTAAACAGACTAGAACTAGAAAATAAGCAAAAGGTCATCAATTTTGATGGCCTTTTTGATGGAATTTTATAAATTCCCAAGACTTATCTTGACAGGTAAGAGATAGCTAAGGTCTATTTCCTCGCCCGAGATTTTTTTCAGGAGGAGATCAACGAGGAGACTAGCGAGGTCTGAGATGGGCTGTTGAATTGTAGTTAAATCTGGCTGATAGGTTTGAATAAAATGCGTGCCATCAAAGCCGATTAAATGCAAGTCTTCAGGGATTTTGATAGCTAATTCTTTGGCTACGTTTTTTACGAGCAATGCAGTGAGGTCGTCCGTACAGAAGATAGCGTCAAATTTTCTATCTTGTAGCGCCTTTTTTATCTCAGCTTGTTTTCGGATTTCAGTTAGGTTTGGTGAAAATTGCAGGATATGTGGAATGAGTCCGTGGCTTTCCATTGTTTGGGCATATCCGGCATGGCGGAGGCGGGTAGGCGAGTTCGTATTGTCAGAACCAGTGAAAATTGCAATGTTTTTTGCTCCAGTCCGAATGAGTGTCTCCGTTGCGAGCAGCCCACCTTGGTAGTTGTCGGATGACACAATTGCTGTATCTGGTGTGAGGAGGCGGTCAAAAGCGATGACAGGCGCATCAATTCGTTCGTAGTCGTCAGGTGTCAGGTTATGGCTGCCATAGATGATACCATCGACTTGATTTGAGAGGAGCATTGATAATGAATCTCTTTCTTTATCCGCATCATGTTCAGTCGTCGCAAGTAATGCACGATAGCCACGCACATAGAGATTTTGCTCAATCGCCTCAATCAGCTCTGCATAGAAAATATTATGAATATTGGGAAAAACTAGCCCAATCAGCTTGAGTGATTTTCCTTGTAGGCTTCTGGCCGCAGCATTTGGACGATAATGAAGTTCTTGCATGGCGGTCTCTACCTTGCTTATGGTAGTGGCACTTAGATAACCTTTGTGGTTAATAACGCGAGATACAGTCGTGACGGAGACGCCAGCGCGTTTAGCTACATCATTTAATTTAATAGACATGTTTAAGAGGATAAATCATCACTTTCATTGGATTTTTGGAAAAGATAAGTTGCTGGCTCTTGTTAGGAAAAACTCGTCCACTGGCAACTTTTTCTCCATCATTGATAAATAACTCAAAAGTAGAAATATCTGCAAAGAGGCGAAGTTTCTGCGCTCTAACGGGAAACTCACGTGTTTCCTTGTCATTGGCGCTGTTCCGGATAAGTTTAACAGATTCGGGATTAATCTGGACTTCAAGAGCGGCTTTCCCAAGGCTGTCTGCAAAGAAATAAAGAATTTGAGGGTTTTGAAAATCTGAAATCTCGAGCTCATAACAATTCTGACTGGAGAAGCCTTTATCCGAGCTCAAAGTTATCTGAATCTTGGATTCGCGCAGCGAACGAAGCGCCTTGACAGGTTTTTGGATAAGCTTTTGATTTTTAAAACTTAATTCTTTGACAAGGCTTAAAGCACCTTGATAGCCATATCTGTCAGTTGCATAGTTTGTATCAGGAAGTCCTAGCCAGGAGATAGCATAGGCTCTGCCATCAGGTGCATTGAAAGCTTGAGTTGCATAGCAGTCAAAACCCTCGTCAAGATTGCTTAGCTCTGATGGCTGGAAAAGACTGGCGTTTTCGATATCAAAACTTTCTCCTATGACATAAGTATTTGGGTAAATACTCTCATAGTTTAGAACAGACTTATCCAAGCCTTGGGGGCAAAAGATAAGAACTGGCTTTTTTTCATTTGAATCATTCTCTTCATCTTCATCTTTGTTAGGGATGAAAACGAGGTTTGGGCATTCAATCATATAGCCCATTTTCTGTCGGGTAAAATCGAGATTTCCAAGGTCTTGCCAATGGCCGTCAAATTTATATAGTTTTATGATACCTTCTAAATCATGATTTTGAGCGCCGATTAGTAGGTAATGACTG
>JAIRUS010000146.1 GCA_031254295.1 Streptococcaceae bacterium
AATTGGAATCGGCTCGTGTAGTCCTGAAGAAATCGACCGGATTAATATCTATCAGGCCAGCCGTAAGGCTATGACTGAAGCCGTTTCAAAACTAACACCACATCCCCAACACTTACTCATTGATGCAATGAAGTTAGATCTTAGTATTTCGCAGACCTCACTTATTAAAGGAGATGCAAAATCAATGAGCATTGCAGCGGCCTCTATTGTTGCAAAAGTCACACGTGATCAGCTTATGGCCGAATATGCTAAAAAATATCCAGATTATGACTTTCAACATAATGCTGGTTATGGAACTGCAAAGCATCTGGAGGCTTTACTGCGATTTGGTGCAACACCAATTCATCGCAAGACTTTTTCGCCCGTGACAAAAATTTTACAAGAAAGCTAATACATGAAAGAAGACTTACAAGGCGAAAAACTCGTCATTGATTCCTCAAAAATTTACGGATTTCATCAAAAAGACAACAAGTCAATTTCTGAAAATAAAGTCCCCTCATCTCCCTATGAAAATAAATTAGGTGAACAGAATAGTACAGTTGATTCCTCACTTACCCAAATTCAATCGATGAGAAGCGAAATTGAAAAGGAAATCGCTCAAATGAATCAACTCAGAGATTTGATTGGCGATTTTTTTGAAATGTCAGAAAATCATCTCAACCAAATCTACCGAAATCTCAATGATCAGGAAAAAACAGTAAAAAAATTATTGGAGAAGGTAAAGGATTAACATGACACTTCCTTTATACATTAGCATTCACGATTCAATCAAAGGTGCAATTGAAAATAAAACTTACAAAGTTGGTTCGCGTCTCCCATCAGAACGTCAACTATCTGAAAGTTTTAATGTGACACGAACAACTTTACGTCAGGCTATCACAGCCTTATGCGAAGAAGGCATCTTAGAACGTCGCGCCGGTTCTGGAACTTATGTTGTGGCTGAGCGTGTTCGCGAGCGTATGCGTGGTACAACTTCTTTCACTGAAATCATCAGTTCTCAGAATAAGCAACCTTCTAGCAAAATCGTTTCTTACGCGCGTGTCCTCGCAAATAAAGTCGAGCGTGAAAAACTTCATCTGCCTGCAGGATCTGAAATCGTCAAGATGGAGCGTATTCGTTATGCTGATAACATTCCAATCTGCTTTGAGGTCGCCTGTATTCCTTCTAGTATTATCTCAAATTTCAAAAAAGAAGATATTACCCATCACTTCTTTGCAACCTTGGAGTCAAGTGGACATATTATCAAACGTAGCGAACAAACTATTGCCGCCAAAAATGCCAGTCAAGAAATTGCAGATTATCTTAATATCAAATCCGCCTCAGCCATTCTAGCGGTTAGCCAAATTTCTTTTTTTAATGATGATCAAGCATTTGAGTATGTACTTTCTTACTATGCCGGAGAACGTTTTGAATTCTTCCTTGAACGTTAGAACGCTAATTTCATTTTCATTAAATATATAAAAAAACAGCCATAATGGCTGTTCAGAATGTAGGCAAAGTAGAATTTAGGAGATTTCACAGCAGAATGAACTCATTTTTATCAGATAAGTGAAGTGGAGTGGAGAAAATTTAAAGAAAAGCCTGTGCAAGTAGGAAAATCGGGAGACTTCGGCTCCCGATTTAGCGATGGAAGCAAAGCTTCGCTCGCGGCCTGCACGGCCTTTTTTAATTTTTGTAGCGGAACGGAACGGACTTTGTCTTCAGTCTAAACAGCCATTATGGCTGTTTTTAAAATTTAACAGTAAATGTAGAGCCTTGCCCTACTTCACTTTGTACATAGACGTGACCATTCAAATCTTCAACATTCTTTTTTACAATTGCAAGCCCCAAACCTGTCCCTGCAATCATAGAGATGCCAATGTCTGTTCGATAAAAATGTTCAAAAATACGTTCACGCTGGGCCTCTGGTAAACCTGGACCCGAATCTTTTACATCAAACTTTAAATTTTTTGAGCCCTTACTTAAAGAAATCTCTACATCTCCACCATCATGCGAATAAGATAAGGCATTTCCAATTAATTTCTTAAATATAATTTGTAAACGTTGTGGATCACTTTTATAATGAATTGGCGCCAGATTCGCAAGTATATGGAGAGATTTTTCAGCTATTACATCTGTAAATTCAGACAGAATTTCTTGAATCATCTGATCAACTTGGATATCATATCTCTTATACTTAATCGTTTGCGAAGTCAAAGCTAAAGTATCATTTACTAACTCATCCAGCCAGCTCGCCTCTCTCAGAATATTTTCCTTAGCCTGTAAATCTTTCAGCTCACCTGCGACACTATGAATACGATCAAGTGATGGCTGGAAAGCCATTGAAACATTCGCTGTAAAATCCTTATGCGCTTGCATGATTTGGTGATAAGAACTGACATCGTTCATTGCAACAAGATATCGGTTATTAATCATCTCAAGGGGATTAAATTGAACTTGGTAATAAGAGTTTATACGATCGAAATAAAAGGTCTTATCCTGAATATCTGGGCGAACCATTTTATCCACAAGGAAATTAAGAAATTCTGGATAGGGGCTAAAAACATCAATACTCTTTG
>JAIRUS010000097.1 GCA_031254295.1 Streptococcaceae bacterium
ATTCTAGCGCTTCTGGTGCATGCACCTTTGTTGAGAAGATGCCAACTTCAACGCCATTCTTTGTCTTGCCCTTAACAGCCTGCATATCGCCAAAGACGAAAGCAAGCAAGTAGCTTGACATCTTAACTGTACGTTGGAAGACATGAACGCCTTCGATTTCTAGCAGCTCAGGCATGTTGGACAGGATAATATCTCCTGGCTCTTCGTCAAATTTGACAGACAAGTCAAAGGTAGCTTTAGCCTCAGGTTCATCAATACAAGGAAAAGCTTGACGTGCAAAGTGACTTTCAAACTGTGTGCCAATCAACATCTTCTTCTCGCCATTTAGCTCATAATATGAGGGATAAATGCCCATCATATTATCCGTCAACTCAGCTTCATATTCAAATGAAACTGTGACTTGACCTGTTTGCCCAACCTTTACTACGATTTCCTCGTCTTCAAAGTTTTCGATGAAATTTGTGTCCACACTGAAAGCACGTACCTTTGTAAAATGTAGACCTTTTGCATGAAAGGCAATGAGAACATCCTTTGCCTCGCCTGTGATTGCAGTTTTGCCCTTGATTGTTTTTGTTTTGCGATCTATATCGAGGAAAACTTTATAGTTCTCAGGTACGAAATTTTCGATTAAGTGTTTTACTGCCAATTTGACCCTCCAAATTTTATCGGTAATGTATGCACTACCATTTTTTGTATTCAATAGATTGTATCATTTTCTGACTATTTTTTACAGTCTAAAACGAAGCAAAAAACAGCGCTGAACGCTGCTTTCTTTATTTTAAATTTAAAGTAAATCTGAAAATTCCTCTGTTGCGACTTCATCTGTGTTATCTCCAGTAATCACATCAATCTTTATTCCAGCCACAGCACGCGCGACAAGACCTTCTACATCTAGCTTCTGTTCATAGAACTCTGCCTTATCCAGCTTCGGATTTGTCTTAGGATTTGGCGGTGCAAAAATCGTACAGCAGTCTTCAAATGGTAAAATTGACAAGTTGAATGTATCAATTTTTTCAGCAATGTCGATAATTTCTAGCTTGTCCATTGTGACAACCGGACGTATAATTGGCGTGTTTGTCACAGCATTGATAACTTCCATTGAGCCGAGAGTTTGTGAGGCAACTTGCCCAAGAGACTCACCATTGATGATGATTTTGCCATCGCGCAGTTCACGGATCTTATCCACGATGCGGAGCATAAAGCGGCGTGTCAATGTCATCAGATAGGTTTGCGGCGCTTTGTCACGGATTTCTTCTTGGATTTCAGTAAATGGAACTTCGATAAATTGGATTGCCCCACCAAAAGCTGTTAATTTCCCTGTTAAGTCCTTGGCTTTTTTTAACGCGCCAGGTGAAGTATAGGGAGGACTAGCAAAGTGAACGGCTTCAATCTCAACACCTCGTTTAAGCGCCAGATAACCCGCCACAGGCGAGTCAATCCCGCCTGAAAGCATCAAATGCCCTCGTCCAGCCGTCCCAACAGGCAGACCACCTGCGCCTTTGATTGTTTCATAGCTCAGAAAAATCGCCTCTGAGCGAACTTCTACACGCATCGCTATATCAGGAAACTTCATCTGGACTTTGGCATAATCAAAGTTATCAAATATCAAATCGCCCAAAGTCTGATTGATTTCCGTAGAATCCAACTCGAAGTCGTGATTGGCACGGCGCGCTTGAATTTTGAAAGTCATGCCTTCTTTGTAAATCATCTTGAAAAGAGCTAAAACTTCATCTTTCAAACGTGCTATATCTGCCTCGATACGAATAGACGGCGAAAAACTCTGTAAACCAAAAACTTTTTTCAGACGTTCTGCCACTTCTTCATAAGCTGCACCGTCTAAGATAACATGTGCGTGATCCCGGTTTGCCTGTACCTTGACAGGTAAATCAGACAAGACATTTTGCATATTATGCGCTAATCGGTTAATAAACTGACCGCGATTTTTTCCTTTAGTTGATAGCTCGCCATAGCGAACTAAGATCTCGTTATAAACAACCATTTATTCTCTTTTCTATATTAATTTCTATTTTAAAAGCAAAGTAATTAGGGCAAGGGCAACGCTCACTTGGAAAACAAGAACTGCCAAGCCATAAATTGCAAGTTTTTTACCTGCCCTGATAAATTCGACAAGATTCAAGCGTAGCCCAATAGCAGCTAGGGCAATCGTTTCACACCAAGTGCTACTAAAATGAGCCACTTCTGAAATAATCATTGGAAAATGAAAAAAAGTATCCAACGTACACAATATAATAAATCCAATAACGTACCAAGGGAGAAAAGAATTACGCTTAAACTTAAGAGTGGTTTCATTTTTTCCCGTTACCACCTCACCAGCTCTGCGTGTCACAAATCCAAAATAAAGGACTACAAAAATCAGCATGATAATCCGCATAATCTTGAACAGAGTGGCAAGCGTCGTCGTACTGCTATTAACCATCGTTGCGGAAGCGACAACTTGCCCCACGGATTGGACCGTTCCGCCTATCAAAGCGCCTCGTAACATATCACTTTCCCCAAACAGGCTTGTCCCTAAAGCTGGTAATATCAGCATCAACACTGTTCCCATCAGATTCACCATGGTTATGGCTGTTCGTTTTTCGCTATCTTGCGCCCCCAAGACTGGTGACACTGCCGCAATAGCTGATGAACCACAAACGGCGTTCCCTGCCGCCATTAAGGCATTCGTCTTTTCAGAAAATCCAAGCTTTTTACCAATAAAAAGAACGAAAGCAATTGTTAAAATCATTTGCAAAATAACAAAACTGACACCATTTAAGCCCAGCTTCTCAATCGTTTGAAAAGTTATCGTAGCTCCAAGAAACATGACTGAAAACTCCAGAAGTCTCTTTTCCGACCAAGCCGTTCCTGCAAACCACTGAGGTTGCTTAAAATATACATTTCCTAAAAGCGTGCCGAGCAATATAGCAATTGTGGCTGCTCCAAGAGATTTAAAAACAAAAATATTGAGCAGATAACTTATCAAGGCGATAATCAAACTCAAAATGAAACCTGGAACAATCTTCTTATTTATCACAAAAGTTATTATAACAAAAAGTCCGAGCAAGCATGCTAGAAAGCGAAGAAAAATAGAAAATGGCGAATCACAATAAAAATATGATAAAATGGACTATTGAATCTGTTTTATGAAAGCAGTCTATTATCATTACTTTGGAGAAGGAAATTGTCAGAAAATCTACATGAATTGAATGATCAGGAAATTATTCGACGTGAAAAATTAGCAAAATTACAAGAAATGGGCATTGACCCATTTGGTCAGGGCTTCAAACGTAGCCATTTGTCTTTAGAATTGCATCAAGAATTTGATACCAAATCAAAAGAAGAGCTTGATGCTTCAAACTTAACAGGAATCGTAGCTGGCCGCTTGATGACAAAACGTGGTAAAGGTAAGGTTGGCTTTGCCCATCTTCAAGACCGCGCTGGCCAAATCCAGATTTACGTGCGTAAAGATGAGGTCGGAGAGGAAAATTACGAGATTTTCAAAATGGCAGATCTTGGCGATTTCCTCGGTGTCGAAGGTCAGATTATGAAGA
Source organism: Streptococcaceae bacterium (assembly GCA_031254295.1). Lineage (GTDB taxonomy): Bacteria > Bacillota > Bacilli > Lactobacillales > Streptococcaceae > Lactovum. The sequence continues at coordinate 3,552 of JAIRUS010000097.1, forward strand.
CCGATACAGGCGAAGTCACAATCAAGGCGCGCAAATTAACTTTCTTGTCAAAAGCCCTACGTCCTCTACCTGAAAAATGGCACGGCTTGACAGATACAGAAACGATTTATCGTAAACGTTACCTCGATTTGATTTCAAACTCTGACTCAATGGCACGTTTCCGCCTGCGCAGTAAAATCATCAGTGCCATCCGAAGCTATATGGAATCAGAAGGCTTCCTCGAAGTTGAAACGCCAATCCTTGAAAACGAGGCTGGGGGTGCTGCAGCGCGTCCATTTTATACACATCACAATGCGCTTGACATTGACATGGCCCTCCGTATTGCGACCGAATTGCACCTCAAGCGCCTGATCGTTGGGGGGATGGAACGCGTTTATGAGATTGGCCGCATCTTCCGTAATGAAGGTATGGATGCTACACATAATCCTGAATTCACAACTATGGAGACTTATGCAGCCTATATGGACTTCCAAGATGTCATGGCTGAGACTGAAGGAATCTTCCGTGCCGCAGCTCGTGCTGTCAAGCCAGAAGGCGAGCTCGTCTTTGATTATGCCGATTATCAAATTGATCTTGGTAAACCTTTTGTTCGGGCGCATATGCTTGACTTGATCAAGGAACAGACTGGCGTTGACTTCTGGCAAGAGATGACATTTGACGAAGCCAAAGCGATTGCAACTGAGCATAAAGTTCCTGTTCAAGCTCACTTTAGCACGGGTCATATCATCAATGAATTTTTTGAACAATTTGTCGAAGAAACATTGATTCAGCCAACATTTGTTTACGGCCATCCAAAAGAAGTTTCACCCTTGGCGAAGATGAATGCCGAAGATAATCGCTTTACGGATCGTTTTGAGCTTTTCATTGCACAGCATGAGTACGCAAATGCTTTCTCAGAGCTTAACGATCCAATTGATCAGCTGCAGCGTTTTGAAGCCCAAGCTAGAGATAAAGCCTTAGGTGATGACGAAGCCACAGGTGTTGACTACGACTATGTCGAAGCTCTCGAACACGGTATGCCACCAACTGGTGGCCTTGGTATTGGAATTGATCGTCTTGTCATGCTCCTGACTGGCGCAACCACAATCCGTGATGTCTTGCTCTTCCCAACAATGCGTTAATAATATAAAAAGAATCCGTCATTTTGATGGCTTCTTTTTCGTAATTGTTTGTTTTTTTCCATAAATTTGAAAATTACTTGTAATTTAATATCGTTAATTATCAAAAGAAAAGACATAAAATCAGATACATTTTCTTTCCCTTAATACTAAATACGAATTTCTGATTTAAACAAAAAAGTACAACCAAGTTTTCGGCTGTACTTTTTTGTCTCAATAGGTCAATTCAGACTTCTCTGAGTTATGCGGTGTGCGCACGCCACGGAAGCCTTGGATACGCTTGATATCGCCTGTAAATTCCATACAACCGAGATAAGTCCCATCTGCGTCACGCAATGCATAGTAGTTAATATAACAGGTACGATTTCCCATTGGGAACCACTGTTCATAGTGGTCTGCGGAGCCATCTTTGAAACTCGCCAAAATTTTCTGTACAGTCGGACGAATGCGCTCTGGATGCTCAGGGTGAAGCTCGATAAGGTCTTTACCTAACTGCTCCACATAGCGCTGATGCATACGCGTGTCTCCGTCTGTAAAGTAAACAAATTTGTCATTGGCATCAATCAAATCGACTTCAAAAGGCATCTGGTTCAGCATTGTGCGAAGTAGTTTTATATCAAAATGCCCCGTTGGCATATGAATCGTTCCTGACTCATCTATGAAAGTTTTTTCATCTTCTTCTGCTTGATTTCTCTCTCGTGTCATTACCATTATTAAAGAATCTCCTTTATATAAAATTCTGAGTTTGTAATCTGTATGTTCTTTTCGTCAAAATTGACGAGACTTAGCGATTTATCACGGTAGGCAATAATCGCTGAATAGTTATAATTTTTAGGAACTGTTTCTGCAAAGAACAGCCGCGTGGTCTCAATCTCGCCCTCAATTGATGCCTCTGTCAAAACAGTCACACTGACAATCTCAGTTTCATGAGGATAGCCTGTTTCTGGATTGATGATGTGATGATAAGTCTTGCCTCCAGCTGTAAATGTACGTTCTGAAATACCCGAAGTCACAACTGAACTAGCCCCAGTCGTCAGAATTGCAATCGTCTCATCGGTTGCAAGCAATGGATTTCTAATCCCAACTCGCCACTTCTTATCTGCTTGATGAGCTGCTTCGCCTAGTAGTAGCAAATTTCCACCCAGATTGATGATACCCGACTGAACAGCTCGCGACTTCCAAAAATCTGAAATCCGATCTGCAATATAGCCTTTCGCAATTGCGCCAAGGTCAAGCTCCATGCCTGATTTTTCAAGAAAAACTGATTGATCTTGCTGATTAAGCCTGATGTTCTCAGGGCTAATCAGCTGCATTTTCTGACTCATTTCTTCATCTGTGGGAACTCTTGCATCTTTAAAACCAATGTGCCAGAGCTTCACCAGAGGACCTATTGCCACATTGAATCCAAAATGTTCAAGACTTGTCTCAGTCGCTTTTTTTACCAAGCTATAAACGGCTGAACTCACCTGAACAGGCTCAATTCCAGCCTTATCACTGATTGAAAGCACCTCAGAAGCTGTACGATTTACTGTGAAAAGTTTTTCATAGTGTTGAATTAGCTGATGGCTTTCAAACAGTAAGCTCTCATCTTGACTTCCAAAAATTGTGAGGTCAATAACTGTACCAAGTCCCTGATAGGATTTGCTGAGTCGTGCCTGAGCTAGATTAGAAATCAATGCTGAGACGCTCCTGTTGAAGTATCAGGCTGACCTTTTTCTCCCGCATGACCAGATGGGCCAAGTGCCACTTTGCCAGTCGCTACATCCTCGTGCTGAGAAGCTCCAGTATCTGAATCCTGTTTTGACGAACCTGTTGAAGCATCAAGCAAATTGATAGCTTCAATCCACCAACCTTCTTCGCCGCCCTCAATAACTTCTACAGCCTGATCTGGCATTGCCAATGCTGGAATTGAACTTTCAGCCTTTGAGGAACCTGTATCCGCATCAACGACTTCTTCCTGCTTGGAAGATCCAGTGTCCGCATCAGTTCCATGACTTGGCAGCAGGCTGATGTCTTCAATGACCCAGCCTTCCCCTTCGTCTAAATACTTTTTAGCAACTGGTACACTTGAAACACTGCTACCACGATGTTGTCCTAAACCACGCAGAGGCTTAAGCGTCTCAGTATAAGCTCTAAACGAGGCAAAACAGTGCTCTAACCACCCTACGCTACGTGCATCTGTTAAGTTTCCATTTTCTTCATCAAAGGACTGAGCTGCCCGCCCACGCAGGAACTGATGTCCTGGCAATACAACGGCATCAAGCCCTGGACTTGATAAAATCTGGCGAAGATTTTCCTGCGCAAAGACAGTTCCCATATTTCCAAGTGACACGCCGACAACCATAACTGGCACGTTTGTCAGTGGATGCAACTCTCCCCAGCTCAACCATTCGATAACAGATTTTAAAGCAGCTGTGATGGAGTGATCATATTCAGGCGTGGAAAAAATCACACCGTCTGATGCCTCAATTGCTCGGGCAAGCTCACGCACACGGAGTGGTACCTCTTTTATATCTTCACTAAATAATGGAATATCTGCAATTTCTTGAATCTCGATATTTACTTGATCAGAAAAATGTTTTTTCATGTACCATAAAAGTTTACGATTATATGAAAAACTAGCATTTGTGCCAACAATGGCAATAAAATTCATATATTCTCCTTAGGCTCTAGTTTTATACTTTTTAACAAAACAATTGTACTCGCTTTTTAATATTTTGGCAACAAAAAAAACCGCGAATACGCGATTTTCTAACTGTAATTCAGATTAATGAGGCCAGACATCTCTTCCGAACCATTTTTCGGATATTTTCTGAAACTCACCTGATTGATGCATAGCTGACAAAGTTTCATTAATTTTCGCAATTAATTTTGTATCATTTTTTCTTGCACCAACCGCAAAATCTTGATTAGGAAACGGTGTCGATAGCACTGCGTAGTATTTACTCAAGCCTGTTTTTTTCAAATAATAATCTGCATAAACACCATCAACAAGCAAACCTTGGATACGATTTGCTTTCAAATCAATAAAAGCCAAATCAAAAGTCGAATAAAGTGTCGCCGCCTTACCACTTACAATATTTTTTAAAACTGTCGGCTGTTGATTAAAGGAATCAAATTCACTTGAACCAGTTTGAAGTCCTAAGGCTTTTCCTGCCATATCTGCCGTTGATTTAATCCCAGATGATTTTTTAACAACTAGAACTTGCTTATTTAACATATAAGTCTTTGAAAAGCTCACAAGCTTTTCGCGCTCTGGTGTGATTGTGTAACCATTCCAGATCAGGTCAATATGCCCTGCTTTAAGTTCTGTTTCCTTCATTGCCCAAGTGATTGGCTGCCAATTGACAACGATGTTATCTTTTTTAAAGACTGCATTGGCAAGGTCAACATCAAAGCCTGTGTAAGCACCTTTATCATCTTTAAAGCCCATTGGCACAAAGGTATCATCAAAGCCTATTGTAATCATTCCCTGCTTCTTAGCAACTGCCAATGTATCCTGTTTTGACAGATTACTACACGCCACTAGACTTAACATTGCCATTAAAGCAATCATAAACATTAAAAGTTTCTTTTTCTTCATCTTTATGTTCATACGCGTGGATTCACTTTCAAGATATTATCCGCGATTTTTTCAGCAAAATCAAGATCATGAGTGACGACAATTTGGGTAATCCCTAACTTCTTATTTTCAAGAATCAAATCTGCCACTTGATTACGCAATTCTGGGTCAAGGGCTGAAGTGGGTTCATCATAGCCAATAACTTGTGGGTCCATCATCATGGCACGCGCCAAAGCCACACGCTGTTTCTGCCCGCCAGAAAGAGAATAAGGATAAGCTTTGGCATGCTCTTCATCAAGCCCAAGACTTTTGAGCAGACTTGCCGCTTTCTTATCGGCCTCAGCCTTAGATAGATTTTGTGTCTGAATCGGACTTAAGGTCAAGTTTTCCATTACTGTCATATGTGGAAAAAGTTGAAAATCCTGAAATACAAAGCCAAGCGGACTATTTGAAACATAGCGCTCGCTATCAAATTCCAACTCTTTCCCGTCAAAACTGACTGTCCCAGAATCAATCGACTCAAGTCCTGCCAACATACGCAACAAAGTTGTCTTGCCTCCCCCTGATGGGCCTGCAATGGCCAAAATTTCGCCATCTGCAACTGTCAGTGCAAAATTATCAAAAATCACACGTTCTTTAAATTTTTTATCTAAATTTTTAACTTCTAACATTTTCCTAGCCCCTTATCTTTTTTCAATCTTCAATTTAGACTCAAGTCCTCGTGCCAACAAAGTCAAAATAGCAATAAAGACAAGGTAGAAGACACCTGCAATCAAGAATGGCTCAATTGTTGTATCACGTTGCATTGCAACATTGGCCGCTTGCATAATATCAAACAGTCCAACAATGTATACTAAAGAAGAGTCCTTTACAAGATTGATTACTTCATTCATCACACTTGGAATGACAATACGTACAACTTGAGGCAGAGTGACAAAACGGGCTGCTTGCCAACTTGACAGATGGAGCATCTTAGCTGCTTCAAGCTGACCAACTGGTACGGCCTCAATTCCGCCACGGAAGATTTCTGCGAAATAAGCTGCATAGTTTAAAACAAAAGCTACCAAACATGAAGCAAGACGCGTCAGAGCTGGTAAACCAAGCAGAGCGGGGCCATAATAGAAAATAATAATCTGCAATAGCAAAGGCGTGCCACGCATCAGCCAAACATAAACATACATCACCCATTTGAGAACTGGGACGCGCATCAAAAATCCAACCAAAATTCCTAATGGAATTGAGATAATAATTGTCAAAGCAAAGACAATCAAGGTAGTAACAAAACCACTTCCAAGTTGTGGTAAAACATTTACGATATAATTCATAGTTTCTCCTTTAAATAGCATTCGCACAAGTGCTCGGCTTTGAATAATAGATAACCGAGAAGGCGAAATTCAAACCTCTGCATCTTCAAAAAAGAAAAGACCAACTTTTTAGCTGGTCTTTGGAATCACCAGCACAGATGCAGTAGCGTGCGCTAAAGCTGTAACTGTGCCAAAAACACATTACAACTTTTATCTATGCAGATGGTGATGATGAAGCAATGTGTTCTTAATCATGCGATTCTTCCTTTCTCAACTTGTTCCAACAAGTTATGCTGAATTTGTTTTATTATACACAATCATTCAGCATTATGCAAGAATTCTACTCAAAATTTTGCTATACTTGGAGCATGAAAAATAAGAAAAATGTCCAAATTCTATTGATTGCTCTCCTTGCACTCGTCATTCTAGCATTGGCTGCTTTCCTGATTAGTAAAAGCGAAGCACCAACAACTTCTAGTTCTAGTTCTTCAGTTACTAGCTCGAGTAGCTCTGGCAAAAAAGCTTCACTTGATGGAAAAGTTACCTCACAGTCAAAATTAAATGCCCTAACTTTCCCTCAATTGTCAACCACAGTCGCTTCTGATGAAGCCGAGATTGAGCTTGTAACTTCATCTGGAAATATTGACATCAAACTCTTCCCTAAAATTGCCCCAATGGCGGTTGAAAACATTCTGACGCTTGCAAAGCAAAACTACTATAACAATAACGAATTCTTCCGTGTAATCAATGAATTCATGATTCAAACAGGTGATCCTAGCAATACTGGTACTGGTAGCAAAATCGTCAGCTCAGTCAATAATGGTAATCCTTTTGCAACAGAGGTTTCAAATCGTCTTTACAACATTCGTGGAGCAGTGGCGCTTGCCAACACTGGCCAAGCAAATTCTTCAAGCTCACAATTTTTCATCGTTCAGAACAATCAAGACGTCACAAGCCAATTGACAAATTTCCTTTATCCAGACCTCATCAAAGACGCTTATAAAAATGGTGGTGCTCCAAATCTTGATGGAGGCTACACTGTATTTGGCCAAGTCATAGCTGGTCTAGATATCGTTGACAACATCGCGTCGGGCGCAGTAACAAGCAACAGCCAAGGTGAAAAATCAAGCCCTACAAGCCCTGTTACGATTCAAAATGTCAAAATCTTAAAAGATTACAATTTCTCAAAATAATTAAATAAAGCTCGCAAATGCGAGCCTTTTTATTTCAATAAATTTTCCAAATCTGACGGAAGCGGACACTCTACCTCGATAATTTTTTCTCGAAAAGAGTTCTCAAATTTTACTGAATGACAGTGTAAAGCTTGACGTTGCAGCAACTCTGTATCTCCCCCATACAAATCATCTCCAATCAATGGATAACCAATATGAGCCATATGCACGCGAATCTGATGCGTTCGCCCCGTGTGCAAAGTTACATCAAGCAAGGCCAGTCCGTTCTTCACTGCCACAACTTCATAAGAAGTCCTAGCAGCTTTCGCCTCCATCAGGCCATCATGACGCACACGACGCTCAATAATAGACCCTTCTGCTCGTCCAATCGGCGCATCAATGACACCAGACTTTGGCATGTTTTCGTCATATTTGACAAGGGCATAATATTTCTTTGTGAACTCACTTTTTTGTGCCTTAAGAATCGAATGAGCAAAACTATGCTTACAAAAAATCATTAAACCACTCGTATTTCGATCTAAACGCGTTGCCAAATGAACTTTCTGATTCGCATAATTTTGCCTTATCAGGTATCCTGCAACAAAGTTACACATTGATCCCGTTGGAGATTTGCTACCTGTGATTGAGGCATAACCTGCTGGCTTATTAATCAGCAGATAGTCCTCGTCTTCATAGATAACATCAAGTGGAAAATCTTCGGCAATTAATTCATCATTGGTTTTTTCGTCAGGAGTTGTTATTTTGACAACATCACCTATTTTCAAGCGAAAAATGGCATTTTCTTCCTTACCATTTACTAAAATCTCCCCGCCGTCAAACTTGACCTTAGCGAGGAGTTTTTTTGAGACATGGTATCTCTTCAAAAAGTATTTAACCTTCTGATTTTCAGTATCTGCTATATAAGTAAATTCCATAAATTATTACTAAATTAATCTGTTCCAATAAAGCTATTTCTTACCCGTGACCAAAAAGGCGTATGGGCACAATTTGCAAAGGAGATAGTACGTCCATCAAGACTGTAAATAACTTCTTTTAGATTTGCCAACTTATATTCCTTTTGATCAATCGTAAACCACAGTTTTGTTCCAATTTCAGGCCTTATTCGAATCGTATCCTTCTTCGCTACAATCATTGGCGAGCCTAATGTTCGGAAGACACGATTGTTGATTGAGGCAATTTCTGCCATCTGCATCGCTTCAACCTGTGGGTGCATCACAGCTCCACCAATTGATTTATTATAGGCCGTTGAACCTGTTGGCGTCGAGACAACCAGACCATCTCCTCTAAACTTCTCAAAGATAAATTCCGAAATATCAACCTCTGCAACAAGTGTCTCATCTCCTCGCCTTACAGTTGATTCATTCAAGGCATAGTAAGACTTTTCATTGCCATCGTCAAATTTAACCTCGACCTTTAACAGAGGATAGCGAACGGCATTTTTAGAATTCTCAGTCCGTAGCGCCTCAATCAACTCGTCCAATTGATTTGCTAAAAAGTCTGTGTAAAAACCAAGATGCCCTGTGTGCACACCAACAAAACGGATATTATCTGCTTGCTCCTCATACTTATGAAAAGCTGATAACATCGTCCCATCACCACCAATAGAAATCACAATCTCTGGGCTGATTTCATCAAATTCAAAATGTCCATCCTGTACCAACTGAGTCTGTATTAAGCCAGGTGAGGCCTCATGTGCTTCAGTCCGCAAAGTTCCTGATGCTAATAACTTTTTACGCAAACGCCGTGAAGTTTCCTGAGACTTTGGACTTTCATTATCATAAATCCAAACTTTTTTTACCATTTTAATCCTCTGGTATTCTAATTCTTTTAATCATTATCCACTAAGTCCTCTGGCAATGGACGCTCACCATCAAACAAAAGTTGCGCTTCCTGAATCTCCTCGCGAATGCTCGACATCTCACGATCCAGAGCATAAGCAATCTCAGCAGTAACTGACAAACGTTCACGAATCTCATCTGGAATTTGGCCTTCGTATTTGTAATTCAGAGAATGTTCAATCGTTGCCCAAAAATTCATCGCAAGTGTCCGAATTTGAATCTCTGCTAAAACTTCTCGATGTCCGTCTATTGTGTCAATCGGATATTTAATGATGACATGATAACTACGATAGCCTGACTCTTTTTGATTATTGATATAATCACGTTCTTCAATGATTTCAAAATCTCTACGCTTATGAAGCAAATCAAGCACATCATAAATATTTTCTACAAATTGAACCATCACACGTACACCAGCAATATCTTCCATCTCAATCATTTGACTTGGTTTATATGCACGTTTTTTTGCTTTTTTTTGAATCGAATCTAAACGCTTCACTCGTCCTGTTACAAACTCAATCGGTGAATAAAGATTCTTTTTCTGATATTGTTTACGCACTCCGCGAAGCTTAATTTTCAGCTCACCAACAGTTTGTACATAAGGATCTAAAAACTCTTCCCATTCTTTCTTGTTCATGTGATTTTCGCCTCCTTATCTCCCAATAAAATAGAATATAATTCTACAATCTGTATATTTGCTAAGATTATGATACAATCAAGTTATATTTTAACACAAAGAAAATCAAATGCCTACTCATCTCGAAATAGAATATAAATCATTGCTCTCCATGCCTGAATACGAACAACTAATGAAGCTTTTTAGCCATATCAAGCCTGTTTCACAAACTAATTTTTACTTTGATACAGAGGATTTGAAGCTACGTGAAAATCGCCTCGCCCTTCGTATTCGTTGTTTCGCTACTTCTGCTGAAATGACTTTAAAAGTTCCACAAGAGGTTGGAAATATTGAGCACAACATCGATATCCCGCTTAATGAAGCTAAATCCATGATTGAGAATAAGTCTTTGTCAAAATGCCTGCAAAATATTTCCTCAATTCGTGACATCATCGAAGACCATGGACTGATTTTTGATAATATTACTTGCATCGGCTCTCTCAAAACGACACGCCGTGAATATCAAATCCCTATTGGACTTGTTGCTCTTGATTATAATGAATACTTAGGAACTTCTGACTATGAGTTAGAACTGGAAGTCGAAGACAATACGCAAGGCCAAAAAGATTTCAACGATTTCCTCGAAAAAAATGGCATTGAATTTCGCTATGCCCGCAGTAAAGTCGTACGCTTCTTAGATACCTTAAGACATAAGAAAAGATGGAATAACTAAGTTCCATCTTTTTATAATCTCTCCAGTTGACTTTTATAACTAAAAGTTATAAAATATAATCAAAAGTTATATATTAACGGAGAATATTATGAAGACAGCCTCAAATTTCAATTACACAATCAAGATTCGCCAATCTCGTTATTATAATCGAGAACGTCACTTTGACAGTCTCGAATCAGCCATCAAATGTGCACGCACTGAATACAGCCTGACAGGTCTTAACTCTGAATTTTTAGCAAGTTATGACAGCGATTGGTTTTATCAACGCGCTGCAGTTGCTTAACATTGCTTGATTAAATAAATCCATATAACAAAGTCATTTTACTTTACTGGCCTATGGCTTTTATTTTCTCTTCCTGAACGTATTCTTGAAAGGCTTCGCCAAAATCTGCTGCCAAATCCATCATCTGCCCTTGTTTGACAGATTTCACAAATGGCAACTTAGTCAGTTTAATCGAAATCTCATCAGCTTTTTCCTTATCTAGATAAAGACAGGCATAATTTTTCTTTTCTGAAACAAAGACAACTTCCCCATATTTCGAGAGATTATGAACATTCTTTTTAGACTTGTAGAAGACATAGATTGGCTTACGACCTGCCATTTCAAATTTTTCATCTACTTGATTTTTTTCGTCCGTCATGGTGATTGTGTCCCCCTTTCAGTGGTAAATTTTCATCAATATTGATATGCTCTGAAACTGTAGTAACAATTTCTCTTGTATATTCAGACAATAACTCTTGCAAGTCATTTTCGGCTAACCGAAGCGCATAAACCTTTGGGTTCAGATTGATTTTCTTTTGTAGTTCCTTCAGATCTTTTCGGAAATTAATATAATCTAAATTGTCATTCAGAACTGTAACTTCTTCATTCAAAGATAAATCAGTTTGAAAATCATGCCGAGCAACCCGAAAGCTCTCGACTTGTTCCGATTTTAAAATTTCTTCTACTAGTTTATCAATTTCTTCATCAATTGCAAAAAGTTTTTCATCAATATGTAACACGCTATGTATATTATATCAAAATTTACTCATCCATTTTTCGATTAATAGCTCGACGTTCTTCATCTCTAGCCTCTTAAATTTCCTGTTGCTTTTTACCGATTTCCCAGTTATATTCCTCAACTGTTTGTTCAAATTGACCGCTAAATTGCTTGACGGT
>JAIRUS010000104.1 GCA_031254295.1 Streptococcaceae bacterium
AAAATGTGAAGCTATAGCTCAGATTGGGAAGTAAGGCAAAGAATATCGGGAAAATAAATCCTCCCAAACTCCCTACTGCCCCTACGATGCCAGAAGCTTTTCCTAAATGAGCTGAAAAGATTTTGAAAATCAGACCCTTTATATCCGTTACAGTCTAGATAAGCATAGTTATCACGTCAAAGAAGCTAAACTTTCAAAAACAAAGAATCCACAATCCATTCGGACAATCTCTATCAATACACGCTGTGTTGAAATATTAAAATGGTTTCAAATAGAGAATGAGAGTTTTGAAAGTGACTATGTTTTCTTGAATAGGAAGGGAAATCTTATATCTCCAGGTGATTTCAATCACTTTCTAAAAGGAGCAGGTTTGAAAGCCGCGATTACAGGAAAAAATCCCAAGATCTTTTTGGCTCATATGTTTCGGCACAGTCGTATCTCCCTTCTGGCGGAGTTAGGAATTTCTCAGAAGGCGACGATGGAGAGGGTGGGGCATTCGAATCCTTACACGACGAATATGATTTACACCCATGTGACCCAAACGATGCGTGATGAGGTCAGTCAAAAGCTTGAAAATTTGAGTTTATGATGTACCAAAACTAACCCAAACTAGGCGTTTTATGGAGAGTTAAGGAGTTGCATCAGAAAATTTTAAAATTGGAGAAGGTGGACGGGGCGTGTCTTTGGGGCTTATGTCTCACTATGAGAGCAGAAAGAGAGACTTTACGTTATAATATATTGATGACCTGTTATGCAATTGTGGATCTGGAAGCAACAGATACTTCAGGATCAGAAAATCATGGAAGAAAAATTATTCAAATTGGAATTGTCATTCTGGAAAATGGCAAGATTTTACGAACTTTTTCTTCAGAGGTAAATCCCCATGAGCCTTTGACCGAAAATATTATGCGCCTGACTGGCTTGAAAGACGAGAAGTTACAACAAGCGCCAGATTTTTCTGAGTTGATTCCTGAACTTAAAAAGATTTTAGCGGGCTGTGTTTTTGTCGCCCATAATGTGATATTTGACTGGGGACTTTTGGCAAGAAGCTTTACTGAATATGGTGAAACACTTGAGATGCAACGTGTGGATACAGTTGAACTGTCAAAGATTTTTTTTCCGACATTTGAAAAATATGGACTTGACTCACTTAAAACAAAACTCGGCCTAGAAAATAAACATCTTCATACCGCCTTATCTGATGCAAGAGAGACGGCAGAGCTACTTGTTAAGATTCAGAGCGAAATCAAAAAACTACCAAGCCTTGTCATACAGGAAATATGCGAACATGCCTCAGCTCTGACTTATGAAACAAAGTTAATCATTGATGAGCTTGCTCCAATGGCAGGAGAACGAAGTGATGAATTTAACTTCTATAAATATATTGCAACGCAAAAAAAACTATCTGGCGAAACATCTGTCATGACTGAGAATAAAAATCCCATTAAAATTTCAGAAGACTTTTCTGAGAATTTAAAGTCGCTGGGCTTAAAAAAGAGAAAAATTCAAAATAGAATTGCAGATTATATAAAGGCAAATCTGGATGAGACAAACCCGACTTTCATAGAAGCACCAACAGGTTCTGGAAAGACGATTGCGTATCTTTTACCACTTGTGGCTGTGGGGCGCAAAGTTGTTGTTTCGACGACAACCAAAGTTCTGCAAGAACAAATTTTGCAGGATTTGGCACCAAAACTAACTGATACCTTTGGACTGCAGACTGCGAAACTCATGGCAGCAAGTAATTATGTGTCAATCGAAAAAGTAGAGAAATATCTCTCGGAAAAAAATTCAGGTACAAATACAGAGATTTTTAAAATGAAAGTGTTAGTCTGGCTGACTCAGACGCGGACGGGAGAACTTTCAGAGCTTTCAAAAAATGTTACAAAGCCCGAGATGTTTGACAGCATCTCAAATCTGGGTTATGACAAGATTGATACAGACTTCTGGAAGCTTGCAAATAAGCAGGCACTAAAATCCGATATATTGGTAGTCAATCATGCTTATCTAGTTGAACTTCTAAGGAAAAAATCCGAAATCTTTAGTAGTCGTACACTGATTGTTGATGAGGCTCAGGGGCTATTGCAAGTTCTTGAATCAGCCAATCAGGAGCATCTTGAAATTCTTAATGAGCTTTTACCCTTACAACTTCTCAATTCTTCTGATACCAGAACAGATTTGGAAAATCTACTTTTTCAGTTGGGGAAGATTCCTTTAAATCGTGAGAAGATATTTGTAGAAGCTGCGGAACTTGGACTGGATAAGATTTCAGAGTTCATGATTGATCCAGAAAATATTTATTGGACCACTGGAAATACGCTAAATTCAAGTCGGCCTGATTTCTATAATTTTAAAAAATTATTATTTGAAAAGCAAAAAGCAATTTTTATTTCAGCTTCAATTGCCTTCAGTGATAAGCAAGTTTTACTGCCTGAACTTCTGGGCTTTGCTAAGGACTATAAATTTTATAAAATCCAGTCAAAAATTGCTAAAAATCAGAAGCTATTTGCGGTTGCGGATGGCCTGCCAGTGAAGAACTCGACTGTTCAAGACTATAGCTACTATCTCCTAAAAAAGCTTACTGAACTTGCTGAGCTAAATAGACCAATGATTGTATTATTTAGCTCACGTCAAATGCTGGATTGGACAGCACGTCAGTTTGAAAAGTCATCAATTAAGGTAGGAATACAGCAAGCTGGCCACCTTGCCAATAATGAACTACTGAAGAAGCAATTTGATGACGAAAAGTTTCAGATTTTGTTAGCTACGGGAGCCTTCTGGGAAGGGGTAGATTTTGAAAAGCAAAAGCGAGCAATTTTGGTCATTCCGCGCTTGCCTTTTGCAACGCCTGAAGATGTCTTAACCCGAAAATTCTCAGAGAAATATAAAAATCCATTTTATGACTTTAATCTTCCAATGGCGGCAATGAAGCTTCGGCAAGCAATGGGAAGGCTAAATCGGAAAAAATCACAGCGCTCGGCGGTAGTGGTCTTAGACTATCGTATTGCAGGGAATTCCTATGCGAAACGACTGAGAAAGAATCTGGAAGAATTGGTTGAAATTGAGACTGGAAACTTTGATGAACTTTTACTTCAAATTAAAGAATTTCTTGAATAAAGAATAAACTAGAGAAAACCGCTGCGATTTGCCTTTGGGCTTTGGCTTAAAATATTTGATATTGGGAGAAGATGGGGAAAATGAAGAGGAAGAGGTCGAAGAAAGGCTTGAAAAAAGAAAAAGTAAAAACCTCTTTTTCGTCGTAACTTTTATTGCATTTGCAAGCTGTGGTGCAGATAATATAAGCCTCTTTACGCCCTATTTTGTAAGTCTTAAGTTAAGTTGGTTGCCTATTTCGATTTTGACCTTTCTTATCCACATTGTCTTTTTGGGATTTCTAGGGAAAAGCCTTTCACGCGCTAAAGTTTTACATCAATTTTTGGAAAAGTATAGCCGTTGGATTATGGCTGTTACCTATATAGGACTTGGCCTTTTTATCTTTATCGAGGCTGGAACCTTGATGAAGATTATAAACTTATTAGCCCATTTTCTGGTAAAATAGATTTATGAAAAAACGACGTAAAGTTTCGTTAGCGGACCAAATTATGATTGGGGCGCTGTCAGTTATTTTAGCTAGCTTTATAGCTTATTTTTTGTTTATTCAAGTCGCGATTGGAACCACAGAGTCAACGCGTAATCAGCTTATTAAAATCGCAAAGAGTAAAACAAATTTAGTAAAGGTAGAGACTTATAATTTTGTGACGACAGATAAATCTTACTATAGTTTGACAGGGATTGACGCAAATGGTAATAAGATTGGCGTGATTGTCCCCGAAAATTCAGGAGATATTTCTCTTGTCAAATTGTCTGATGGCGTATCAAGTTCAAGTCTTCCGCAGACTGGGGCCACTACGATTGACTTGTCTCTTTTTAAAGGACAGACTGTCTGGGAAGTCAATACGAAAACTACTTTTAAGATTTATGATTTCAAAACTGGAAAAGAAATTTAATAAGTAATAAATAATGCTAGCAAAGTCTAGCCTTTCTTGATATAATTGTAGGAACATTTTAGAAGAAGTTTGATAAAGTCAAAAGTTTAATTTTGACTTTTGGCTGAACTTTCTGGAGGGAATAGCTTTTTATGACAGAGTTAGTGATGATTAAAGATGTGTCAAAGCATGTCGGTGAAACAGTAAAAATTGGTGCTTGGCTAGCAGATAAGTCTGGAAAAGGTAAATTGCAATTCTTGCAGTTGCGTGATGGAACTGCCTTTTTCCAAGCGGTTGTATTTAAGCCAAACTTTATTGAAAAATATGGTGAAGAAGATGGAACAGCCAAATTTGAGACAGTCAAACATTTGGGACAAGAAAGTTCAGTTTATGTAACAGGCTTGGTAAAAGAAGATGAGCGTTCTAAATTTGGTTATGAGTTAGATGTTGTCGATGTCGAAATTATCGGGACATCTTCAGAATATCCGATTACTCCAAAAGAGCATGGTACGGACTTCTTGCTTGATCATCGTCATCTCTGGTTGCGTTCAAAACGTCAAATGGCGATTATGCAAATTCGTAATGCAATCATCTATGCGAGCTATAAGTTCTTCCAAGATAACGGATTTATTAAGTTTGATAGTCCAATTTTGTCAGGCAATGCGGCTGAAAACACAACAGAGCTTTTTGAGACGGACTATTTTGATAATCCAGCTTATTTGAGTCAATCAGGTCAGCTTTATCTTGAAGCTGGTGCGATGGCCCTTGGGCGTGTCTTTGACTTTGGTCCAGTCTTCCGTGCAGAAAAATCAAAAACTCGCCGTCATTTGACAGAGTTTTGGATGATGGATGCAGAGTATCCATTTGTCAGCCACGATGAGTCATTGGATATCCAAGAAGCCTATGTAAAATCTATGATTCAAGGCGTGCTTGACAATGCAGCTTATGCACTTGAGGTGCTTGAGCGTGATACAACAATGCTCCAAAAATACGTTGCAACACCTTTTAAACGTGTGGCTTATGATGAAGTGATTGACATTTTGCAGGCTCATGAAGGTGAAGAAGGTGCGGATTATGAGCATCTTGAGCATGGAGATGACTTTGGTAGTCCACACGAAACTTGGATTTCAAACTTCTACGGTGTGCCAACCTTTGTTTGCAATTATCCTGCAAGCTTCAAAGCTTTTTATATGAAACCAGTGCTTGGAAATCCTGAACGTGTACTTTGTGCAGACTTGCTTGCACCAGAAGGTTATGGTGAAATCATCGGCGGATCAGAACGTGAGACAGATTATGACTTGCTAGAGAAGAAAATCATTGATTTCGGACTTGATCCAAAAGATTATGATTGGTACCTTGACTTGCGCCGTTTTGGCTCTGTTCCCCATGCAGGATTTGGTCTTGGTCTTGAGCGTATGGTAACTTTCATAGCTGGTACAGAACATATTCGTGAGGCAATCCCATTCCCACGTATGATTAATCGTATTAAACCTTAAGTTATGTTACATAATTAATACTTATTTATAATGAAAAAGTCGTCTTTACGGCTTTTTTATTGCCAAAATTCACAGAAAAACTGTGATTCTGTTAAAATTAATGCTATAGAGAACTAAAACTAAAGGAGGAACAGGAATGAAGATACTTGTTGTGGCAGGATTGACAGATGTTCAACCGAAAGATAATGACTTTGAGGCTGTAGTTGCAGTTGATGCAGGAGCGATATGGGCGCTTGACCATGATTTTCAGCCTGATATCGTAGTCGGTGATTTTGATTCTGTATCAGATGAGGAAATGATTCGGATTGTAGAGTCGGGTGCTGAGGTTCATAAATTGACGCCGATTAAGGACGAGACGGACTTAGAAGTGGCGCTGTTCTTGACCTTTGAAAACTACCCAGATGCAAAAGTCACAGTCATCGGAGCTTTAGGTGGGCGTTTAGATCATGAACTAACCAATATCTATTTGCCCACAACAAAGAAATTTCAGCAGTTTGCCAGACAGATAACATTAGAAAATCTACAGAATACAGTCAAATATTTGCAAGCTGGTGAGAATAAGTTGGATAGAATTACTGAAAAGAAATATATTGGCTTTATGAAGGTTGGCGCTGAAAATTTTAGTATTGAAAATGCAAAATATCCACTTAAAGCCGAAGATAACTTCGCTAATATTTATGCGAGTAATGAATTTATTTCTGATAACATGACTGTAAAGTTCAGCTCGGGTTGCGTGATTGTGATTTATTCGTGCGATGTCAATGGAAAATAATAAAAAGTGTTAAAATAAAAGCATGAAAATAGGAATAATCGGTGCGACAGGAGGTATTGCCTCTAAGGCTTATCTCCCTGTCTATGCTGGTCTGCAAGCAGAACATGACTTCATAGTTTATTCACGAGATTTGAGTAGGGCTGAAGCAGTGCGCTCAAAGTATAGATTTGCTAAAGCTACAAATATTTTGGCAAATCTTGATGGAGTGGATATAGTTTTCATACATGCTGCGACATCTGCACACTTTAACTTGGCGAAGCACTTCCTAGAAAAAAATATCTCTGTTATGATGGATAAACCAATTTCTGAAAACTTTGCCGAAGTTCAGGAGCTTTATCGCCTAGCTTCGGAGCAAGACCCTGTCTTTATGATTGCCCTTAATCGCCGCTTTGTCCCGATGGGGCAGGAACTGAAAGAAGTGGCGAACAAAAGCTTTGTCAAGGTGACAAAGAATCTTAGCCATCATCAGGGAGATTTTCAATTTCAGATGTACGATATTTTTATCCACCCGCTGGACACCTTGATTTACCTGCTTGACGATGAGATTCTGGATTGGAATTATCAGCTTGTCAGAGAAGGTAAAAATTTGCAGAGGATAGTTGTGTCGGTGCGAACGGCAACTACACTAGGCCTAGCCAGTATGAATTTGAATGCAGGAGCTTATGAAGAAATTTTTGAAGTTGAAGCAGATAGTGGGACTTATCGGCTAAAAGAGTTGACTGAGCTTGAAGAAGTCCATGATGGCGAACATACGACAAGGTTTGCCAATGCTTGGGCATCTGCAACTTACAATCGAGGCTTTGACGAAATCATAAATTCAGCAATTGCGGTAGTTAAAGGCGAGAAAGTCGAACTAAGGCAGAAAAATGTTCTCAAATCACATGAAATCATTGCCCAAATAATAGAGCAAGAAGGGATATAATAAAATGGCATTATTAAAAATTGAGTACTACTCAGAAGTTCTAGGCATGAATCGTCCAGTCAATGTGCTTTACCCAGAAGCAAGTAAAACAGGAGTAAAGGATGCTACAGATATCCCAGTCCTCTATCTTTTACATGGAATGTCTGGCAATGAAAACTCATGGCTGCATCGTTCAGGCATTGATCGTCTTGTCAGAGCTACAAATATTGCGGTCGTGATGCCGTCAACAGATCTTGGCTTTTATACAAATACAAAATATGGCATGAACTATTTTGATGCAACAGCTATTGAGCTTCCAAAGATTATTCATAATTTTTTTCCTAATCTTTCAACTAAGCCCGAGAAGAATTTTATTGCAGGACTTTCGATGGGAGGATATGGTGCGGTCAAGCTGGGGCTTGCGACGGATAAGTTTAGCCATGTGGCGTCATTATCAGGTGCACTTGACTTTGAGACAGTTGCCAAAGAAGTGCCACATAATCCAGACTATTGGCAGGGAATTTTTGGTTCTATAGAGGAATTTAGAAATTCTGATAATAACTTGCTAAACTTAGCAAGACATAGCAAGCAACGTCCGAAGATATACGCTTGGTGTGGGACAGAAGATTTTTTATTTGAAGAAAATAACAAGGCAATTGCAGAGTTCAAAGCTTTGGGTTATGATGTTGTCTATGAAACATCTGCAGGAAAGCATGATTGGTATTACTGGACGCAGAAAATTGACACGATACTAGACTGGTTACCGATTGATTACAAACGTGAAGAACGTAAAATATGACATGAATATGACGAAAAGCCTAAATGTGCATGTCGACATGATGAATCCAGATGGTACAGATGTATTTAATGTCATGATTAGTCAAGCTGATTACGATAGTTATTCTGCAAGTCAAACTTCACCATCAAATTAATAAAATCTGAGTGCTTTGTCAATTTGACAGGGCGCTTTTTTTAGCGTAAAATTACCCCAATATTAGGCTTATCTTAGAGAATCTAAAAGAAAATTTAGAAGAAAGTTAGGAGAAATTTATGCGGGCATTTCGACAGCTTTGGTGGTATTTCAAAGAGGAGAAAAAAGGCTATGGTCTTGGACTATTTGCCCTCTTTTTGGTATCTTTGACTCATTTAATTCCGCCGATTATTATTGGTAGATTTATTGACGCACTAGTAAAGCGTGATTTAACGTTGTCTTTGATCTTAGAGTATCTACTCATTCTTGTCCTAACGGCTGGGGTTGAGTATTTCTTTCGTTATTTTTGGATTATTCATCTGCGTGGAGAGGCCTTTAAGCTAGAGAAAGTACTACGTGCGCGTCTTTTTAGTCATTTTTTGAGTATGGATCGACTATTCTTTCAGCGTAACCGCACGGGGGATTTGATGGCACACGCCACAAATGATTTGAATGCAATTCGGGATATGGCAGGATCAGGTATCTTGACACTGGCTGATTCTTTCATGTCAGGCGGAACGACGATTGTTGCGATGCTCTTTGCGATTGATTGGCGACTGACTTTGATTGCAATTTTACCTATGCCGCTTTTGGCAGTTGTTGCAAAGATGTTAGGGGATAGGATTCATCAGACTTTTGATTATGCTCAGGCGACTTTCTCTGAAATGAATGATAAAGTTCAAGAAGGTATCACAGGCATGAAGGCAATTAAGTCTTTTGGTGAAGAAAAGCAGAATATTACTGATTTCCACGTACAGCTAAGTCGTGTAGATAAAGCTTTCAATAAGGTTAATTTTATTGACTCGCTCTATGATCCGCTGATTAACCTGATTGTTGGAGCTTCTTATGCGTTGACAATTTTTCTTGGTGGTTATTATGTCCTCCATCATATCATCAGTCTGGGGCAACTGGTCAGCTTTTTTGCCTATATCAGTAATCTTGTTTGGCCGATGTTTGCCATTGGACAACTTTTCAATATCATGGAGCGTGGTTCTGCCTCTCTGAGTCGTGTGGATCGTCTGCTTGAACAAAAATCCGAATCCAAGGTAACAGATGGTACATTAAAAATGCCAGAGTCAGGTGATTTGCACTTTGCCATTGAGGATTTTGAATATCCAGGTGAAACCAAACATTATCTGGAAGCAGTTGATTTCACATTGAAAAAAGGTCAGGTTTTGGGACTAGTTGGACGTACTGGGGCTGGCAAATCTTCTGTGATTAAACTCCTCATGCGTGAATATGACGATTATGCAGGCTATATCGACTATGCCGACCGTAATATTATGGCTTATCAACTGGATGAATATTTGCCCTCTGTAGGCTATGTTCCCCAAGAGCATTTTCTCTTTTCAACGACGGTGCGTGACAATATCCGCTTTGCCAGAATGGGGGCGACACAGGCAGAAGTAGAACTTGCAGCGAAAGTAGCAGGTATTCATGAGGACATTTTAGGCTTTGCAGATGGCTATGATACCTTGGTTGGTGAGCGTGGCGTGTCCTTGTCTGGCGGACAGAAACAGCGTCTCTCTATCGCAAGAGCAGTGCTGCTTGAGCCAAAGATTTTGATTCTTGACGATGCCCTATCAGCAGTTGACGCAAAGACGGAAAATCAGATTTTGACAGAACTATCCAAAATCAGAGCAAATTCTGCCACCTTGATTGTCAGTCATCGTCTAAGCTCAGTGATGGATGCAAATGAAATTCTCGTGCTGGACGAAGGAAAAGTTGCAGAAAGAGGCAGTCACACAGAACTTATCAAATCGGATGGCTGGTATGCCCAGATGTGGCAGATGCAACAAATCGAATCAAAGTTAGAAGGAGGTGAATCAAATGGATAAGGAAAAAGATATTAGACTTTCTGTCAGAGAGCAATGGCAGACTTTTAAGTTTATCATGAGCTTTCTTAGGCCTTACCGGTGGTATTTCATGGGGGCAGTTGTTTTTGGGATTTTGACGACAGTTTTGACAGCGCTTATGCCGTTTATACTGTCGAGTTTTATGGACAATCATCTGACTGTTGGTAAGGCGACTGAGCAAACCTTGATTTATTTTGCTTTGCTTTACTTTTCTGTTGCTTTTATCAATGCCATAGCTTGGTTTTTCCGCTGGATTACTTTGCAAAATGGCTCAAATATGGCGAATCAATACATTCGCGGAAAACTCTATGAAAAAATCCATACGCTCGGAATGCGTTACTTTGATCAGAAGCCAACTGGCTGGCTGATAACGCGTATTACAAATGATACAGACCTTTTCCAATTCTGGTTTATGATATTCAATGGTATCATCTCAGTCTTGGCTATCCTCGTGTCTTTTGTAGCCCTCTTTTATATTGATATTTCGATTAGTTTGGCCGTTTTGATTTTCCTCCCAGTTTTGCTTGTGGCTGTCTGGCTCTACAATCGCATTTCTACACGTGTCTATAAGGAAATGCGGAAGCGCCTGTCAGAGCTCAATACGAAGCTCAATGAATACATTTCAGGTATGCGAATTATTCAACAATTTCGCCAAGAAGCACGACTCAATCAAGAATTTGACAATACAAATGATGAGTATTATCGTCTGCGTATGCGGGTCATTCAGATTAACGGTCTCCTACTCAGTCCCTTGGTCAACCTCCTGATGGCGATTTCTATTGTTGTTTTGCTCTTTCTTTTTGGGCAGCGCTCATTTCATACAGTTGTAGCAGGTGGCTTGGTCTATGCCTTTATTCAAAATGTTCGCCAGTATTTCAATCCCATCACAGGCCTGATGGACTCGCTGTCAAACTGGTCAGACGGTATGGTCGCAAGCTCACGTATTCGCCAAATCATGAACGAGAGCGAGTATGTACCAGCTCAACATCCAGTTGAGGGAAGCGAAATCAAAGAGGGTAAAATTGAGTTTCGCCATGTTAATTTTAGCTATGACGGAGAACATCAGATACTCAAAGATATTTCGTTTGTCGTAGAGCCAGGCGAAACTCTCGCTTTTGTAGGGCATACAGGCTCTGGTAAGTCATCTATCATCAATGTTTTCATGCGTTTCTATGAGTTTTCCGAAGGCCAAGTTTTGATTGATGATCGAGATATCCGTGATTACAGCATGGAAGAGCTACGACGCAAGATAGGTCTTGTCTTACAGGACAGTTTTATCTTTGTAGGTACTGTGGCAGATAACATCCGCATGATGAATCCAAATATTCCGATAGAGGAAGTGATGGCAGCTTCTGAGTTTGTTCAGGCTGATAGCTTTATTGAGAAATTACCGGACAAATACGAGACGGCAGTAATTGAAGGCGGTGACGCCTTTAGCTCTGGTGAGCGCCAGCTCTTAAACTTTGCGCGAACGATTGTACGCAATCCGAAAATTCTCCTGCTCGATGAAGCAACGGCCAGTATTGACACAGAGACGGAAAGTCTGATCCAATCAGGACTTGAGCGTATGTCAAAAGGGCGAACAACTATGGTTATTGCTCATCGCTTGTCAACAATCAAAGATGCCAACCAAATCCTTGTCCTCGATAAAGGAGAAATCATCGAGCGGGGAAATCATGACGCACTCCTCGCGCAAAATGGCTACTATGCTGATATGTACCGTATCCAGACCTTGCAGAAAGAGTTATAAAAGGTTAAAATAAGAAAAAGGCTCAGGATAAGGAGAAGTTCAATACAGTTAGAAAATAAAGATGGAACAGTTCACGCTTACTACTTTACAAGTAATGCCACTTACCATTTTAAAAGTGTCGGACAATTTGATGCAGAATATAACATTAAATTGAACCTAGCACTCACGGAAATTCAGAGTCGAGGCTATGAGCTTGTTGATGTGAAACTTGGAAATGGTTATTCTCAGGGGCTTGATAGTCTTGTCAGAACTTTAATTTTATACAAATAAAGGAGAAACAAAATGAACGAAGAAGTTATTATCTCAACTATGAATGACATGCCAGGCTACAAAATCACTGAAGTTTACGGTGAAGTCTTTGGCCTGACGACGCGCTCGCGTAACATGTTTTCAAGCATGGGGCAGGGCTTTAAGCAAATCGCGGGTGGAGAGATCAAGGGCTAAACGACTTTGCAACACTCCTCACGTGAAGAAGCTATTGAACGGCTGAAGACAGAAGCGGCCAGCAAGGGGGCTAACGCAATTCTTGCTATGCGTTTTGACTCAAGCACTTTTGGCACGGTGGACTCAGTTGCAGCTTACGGTACAGCAGTGAAGGTAGAAAAACTGTGATCGTTCTTTTTAATAAACCATTCGGTGTATTGACGAAGTTCACAGATGCAGAAGGTCGGGCAAATTTGTCCGACTTTGTTGATATCCCTGATATTTACGCGGCGGGACGCTTGGATAAAGATTCAGAAGGCCTTTTACTCCTGACAGACGATGGCAAATTGCAACATGGCCTGACGGATCCCAAATCTAAATCTTATAAGACCTATCTCATACAGGTGGAGGGGATTCCGACTGAGGAAGCTCTGTCAGCGCTGACAAAAGGCGTGCTACTCAAAGATGGGCTGACGCTGCCTGCGAAAGTTCGCGGGCTTGGCGAAGCAGAACCTGATTGGCTCTGGGAACGGACACCTGCGGTCAGATATCGGGCGAATATTCCCACCAGTTGGCTAGAAATCTCCATCAAGGAAGGCCGAAACCGCCAAGTTCGGCGCATGACGGCTGCGGTAGGATTTCCCACTTTGCGTCTGATTCGCACGCGGATTGGAAGTTATGAGTTGGGGGGCTTGAAATCTGGGGAATATAAAGTCGTAGGCTAAAAATTATGTTTATATATAATTTATCATAAAATATGTTATGATATTTATATGCAAATATGGAGGCATATGAAATGGGATTTTCAGTAATTAATGGTCTGACAGTATCAGCCACAGACGTGCGGAAGTCATGGACGAAGATTTTGAAGAGTGTACAAGAAAATCGTAAACCAGCTTTTGTTTTTACAAACAATACACCAGAGGCCGTCGTCCTTGCCTTTGAGGATTATCAAATCATGCAGACAGAACTGGAAGTAGCACGCCGATCAGAGCTGGCGCGGCAAATGACAGAGGATTTGCTTGACATTGCCAAGCTAGAGCAGCAGAGTATCCCCCGTTTACAAGTTGCAGAAGATGGTGCTTTTTATGAGACGAGAAAGTCAGACTGATGGCAGCAGGGGATATTTACTATCTGTCTATTGCTTTTGAACAAAAAGATGGCGCTAAGATGCGTTATACTGTTGAGATTGGGCAGGTTCAACTGGGCCTTATTCTTCTTGAGAGTATCACATCACAGTATGCGAAAAAATCTGACTTCATCAAAGCACAATACTATCCCATCAAGGATTGGTGTGATGCTGGACTAAAAAAGCCCTCCTATATTGATATTGGCAGTCGGCATCTCTTAAAACTTCAAGAAATGATTCAAAATAGCCAGTACACAGGTCAGCTCAGCCTCCAAGATTTAGAAGATTTAGCCCTCTTTATTAAAAGTTACAAAGAAAGGCTCCAGAAATTAAAGCGCAAGTGAATCTAAAGCGCTTTTTTTGTTCAATAAATGTTAAAATAGAAACAGGAGAAAATCAGGAAAAGAGAAACTATGACAGTAGACGCAGCGATTATTACTGAAACTAAAAAAATTCTTCAAGGCTTTGGTGAGACCTACCTGACAAAGGACGGGGCATTGAAGCGTACGAAGCTCATAGAGGACTTGGACAAATACACGCCCATACTCATGAAAGAGCTTCTTTCGAGCGAGATGATTCGCAAGTCCTATACAGAAAAAATCAATGATACCACGATTTTCAAGCTCAATCAGTTCATCGAGATGTTTACCTATAAGGAATACTGGGAAGACAGCTATACCAAGTACAGTAACAAAATTGGCCTGACTGCTGGCGGAAAATTCATTGATGAAACGGCCGACGTCGTCCTCGATTTTCCTTTCAAAGATACCGTCCTGAAAGCCGGCATGACCAAAGAAGACGCGCGTGACAGCAACGAGCCTTTTCTCAACGAAGTCATCGCCAAGGCAGAGATAGATACGCTTCTCGAGCCGAAGATATTTGTGAATGCAAAGAAATACGATGCTGAAAATCCTGACGGCAAGCCTGTCAGTGAGATTTCTGATAGCGATAATTTGATTATCAAAGGCAATAACTTGATAGCCCTGCACTCTATCAAAGCGCGCTATGCGGGGAAAGTGAAGCTGATTTATATTGATCCGCCGTATAACACGGGGAATGACAGCTTTGGATATAACGACCGCTTTAATCACTCAGCGTGGCTGACTTTCATGAAAAATCGGCTGGAAGTAGCGAGAGAATTGCTGAGTGAAGATGGGGTAATTATTGTTAATTCTGATGAAGTAGAACAAGCATACTTAAAACTCCTCTTAGATATGATTTTTGGCCGTGAGAACTTTGTAGGTGATTTGATTTGGCAAAAGCGAAAAGGTGGAGGAAATGATTCACGATTTATTGCTTTAGATCATGATTACCTTGCTGTTTATGCTAAAAACATCCAAATTTCAAGCTCTAGTAATAAGTGGCGTATCGGGTATGAGGAAGAATATTTAACACGTTACAAATTTTTAGATGAAAAAACAGGTTTGAGATACTATTGGGACACATTAGCTAGAAATGGATTGAAAAACCCTATTCCAGTTACTTTGGAGACCCCAGATGGAACGGAAATTTTTCTAAATTCTCAAAGCTCGAAAGCAACAATTTTAGCTGAACTTGAAAACGGCAATGTAAAGTTTACACAAGGAAAAAATGGTTGGACATTGCATCACAAAGTTTTTCAACCTGAAGGAAAAGTTCTTAGATCAATTCTAAAATCAGAATTTACTGATTTACCAACAAATAAAAATTCAAATGATGAAATATCAGCGCTTTTTGGGAAAAGTGTTTTTGGAACTCCAAAACCTGAAGGACTTTTAAAAACTATTATAGATTTGACGACAAATGAAAATGACCTTGTCCTAGATTTCTTCATGGGTTCTGCAACGACCCAAGCAGTAGCGATGAAGATGCGCCGCCGATTTATCGGCATTGAACAGATGGACTATATCAACACTGTCAGCGTTGAGCGTCTCAAAAAAGTGATTGGAGGCGAGCAGGGCGGCATTTCCAAAACTGTCAGCTGGCAAGGCGGTGGAAGTTTCACCTACACCGAACTCTTTGAGAAAAACGCCGAATATGCCAAAATAATCAGCCAAGCCACAACCGAGGTCGAACTCCTGTCAGCGCTGACAGAAATGCAAAGCCTTGACGGCGACTTCGACTTTCGCATCGAAATCGACAACTTCAAAACGCAACTCGAAAACTCCGACCTGACCTTTGCCGAAAACCAAAAACTCGCCCTCAAAGCTATCGACAAAAACCAACTCTACTATAACTTTAGCGAAATAGAAGACAAAAATGTCAGCAAGATGCTGGACAATGGGGAGTGGGAGTTTAATATGGGATTTTATGGGGAGGGTACTAATGCCTGAAGAAGTAGAAGAAACTAAAGAAGTAAAAGCCGAAGCCAGTTATAAACCATGGGAAATGGCACGTGAGTTTGGAGAGTTTTCATTTAAATTAGAAGCTGAAAAAGTTAGAGATATTGATAAGTCTTTTGGGACGATAATGACATATATTTCTATTTCAGTTGCAGGACTTGGATTTGCGGTGAAAACTATAAAATTAGATTTTGAAAATAATCTAGTATTTCTTATCTGCTCAGTTTTATTTCTTATACTATTTTCAATTATTATTCTTTCAATCCTCGGGCAATATCATAGAAAGCAAGAATTTATAAGGAGTGCTGGAGAGATTCGCGATTTCTTAGAGTTAAATTCAGCTGAGTATAGTACGGAAGATAATGCTAATTATTATTTTATTGATCAATTGGATAAAATCCATAAAAGTCAAAGAAAAATTTTGGATTACCGATTGAATATATTGAGAATATGCCACATATTGATGATTATTGCAGTTGCTTTAATCATCATAATAAGCTTGTTCATTCTAAAAAAATAAAGGAGACAAAATGTCAGAAACAAATACTGAGGAAACTCAAAAAAATAATAATTACACACAACCTACAAAACCAGTCCCTCCAAAACATACTCAGGATACAATCTTGAAAGAGGGGCTTCCGAAATTCTATAGTTCTTCAAAATCCATAAAGCCAATACCTCCGAAACAAACTCAGGATACAATTAAACATGGTTTAGATTCCGATAAAATAGAACATAAATAATATGAATTGATGCTAAAAATAATAATAGCTGGGAGTCTAGGTGCTAGAAAAACTTAATGACTGAAAAAGAGCAGGTTCAACAGATTGTTGAAAAGTACGGGAAAGACTTGTCAAAACTGTCTGAAGAAGGAACGACGGCAGAATATAAAGCAGTGCTAAAGTTCATCGCAGATGAGACCAACCGCAAACAGCGCAAGTTAGCTGGACTGGAAGAGTAAGGTTTTCAATAAAAGTAGTTATCGGAAATTTCCGGATAACTGAATCTACTGGAGCGAAAAATCATCAGGTTTGAAAAATATCGACTTGTACAAGATCAGATTTTCAAAAGCGATTTTGAGTTATTCTTGGAAGAATTTGAGGGTAAAGAAAAACCAAGCTAAGCTTGGTTTGCTGACATCTAAAAGTAAGAAGCGCAAGCTGTCACTACTTGACTGCTCACGCTTCGATAACATAGGTATACCACATTATTTCTTAAAGTCAAGTTTTGGTAAAAATCGGATTAAGCTTGCAATTCAGAAAGATAGTCCGTCCGTGAATCAAAGATAAAATCGACAAAGCAAATATCGCTTGTGTCATCGTAGAGATATAAAATGATATAATGTCCAGCGATTAAACGGCGATAATTCTGATACTTTGTCTTGATGTCGCCATAAACATTGCTGATGAAGTTACCAGAGTCCGGAAATTTTTGTAAAGAGCGAATAGGTATTAAAATTTCTTTGCGAACTTTTAAAGCAGCGCGATGGGCGGAAAAATTTGTAACAATATACTGTTGAATTTCTCTGATTTTTATATCTACAGCATTGTCAATTTTAATCTTTGTCATCTACCTGATACTCAGCTTGCGGTTCTGCAACCTTATATAAGTCATCGTTGAGATGCTGTTCCAATTCTTCCAGCGTATAGTAAACCGCCGTGCCATTTTTTCGGCGCTCGATGGCTGCGTCCAAGTGTTTTTCAATAAATGCCAGCTCTGCGGCCTTTTGTTCGTCTGTCCGAAAATCTAGTGGTACAGTTTCGTCGTTGACAATTTTACCTAGAAACATATTCAGTGCGGTCGAGAGGTCAAGCTGATTTTTTGCAAGGATAACCGTGGCGCGCTCTTTGAGATCCTTGTTTGTCCGAAATGCTATGCGATCATTTTTTTCAGTCATGTTAATCATGAGGTTACTCCTTTGTTGGTACAATGTACCAACATTGTATCAAAAAATAGAAAGTCTTTCAAGCTATGCCAAAACAGAAAATCATTGCCAAGAAAATTGAACTTCCGCTTTTGCGGGAGATTGAGGATTTCTATGCCAGAGGGCTGGACAATCAGTTTGATGCGCGCTGGTCTTTTGGCGCACCTCGCTTGCCTGACTATATCCATCAGAATTTGAAACACGTGTTGCGAAGCTATCAGGAAACGGCGCTCCGCCATCTGAACTATACGCAAAAAGACAGTCAAGCCACTCATCGTTTTAATCAGCTCCTCTTTCATATGGCGACGGGCTCAGGAAAAACAGATGTCATGGCGGCCCTGATGCTTTATATGTACGCTGAGTTTGGTATGCAAAACTTTCTTTTTGTTGTCAATACGAATGCGGTCGTGAGTAAAACACGGGAAAATCTTGTCAATTCCAGTTCTGCAAAGTACCTCTTTTCTCCTCATCATCTGTCAATCAATGGCGAAAGAATTGAGATTCGAGAAGTCACAGCTTTTCCAAATCAAGCTGAAAAAGGAATGCTTTATCTGCGTCTGACAACCGTGCAGTCGCTTGCGAATGAGCTCTCGTCTTATAAGGAAAATGGGCTGACCTATGAAGATTTGGCCGAGCAGAAGCTGGTTATCCTAGCTGATGAGGCCCATCACTTTTCAGCCGGCACTAAGTCAGCTAGCGAGACGAAAGATCGGGCATGGGAGAATGTGCTAGATCGTGTACGTCAGGCAAATCCGGCCAATCGTCAGTTTGAGTTTACGGCGACGATTGACTTACAAAACGAAGCCATTCGTAACAAATATGCGGATAAAATCGTTGCACAGTATGAGCTTTCGCGTTTTGTGCGTGACGGCTACTCTAAAAGAGTGCGCTATCTGCAGGCCAACTCCGATGATGAGCAGAAGATGCTCAATGCCGTCCTGCTTTCCCAGTATCGCAAACGAATAGCCCACGAAGCAGGCATAAATGATTTTAAACCTGTGATTTTATTTAAGTCAAATAAAATAGATATGTCAAAGGCCACACGTCAGGATTTCTTGGAGCTGATCAGCGGACTAAGCGTGGAATCTTTGAGAGATTTTATCAGACGTAGTCAGAGTGCGATAAGTTCACGTATCTTAAAGAAAGTATATGCTTATTTTTTAGCAGAAAACTTAGGCGAGTTGGTCGTTGAGCTACAGCGTGATTTTGCGGCGCTTCACACTATAAATGTCAATGACAGTGCGTCGGACGGTATTTTAGGTGATTTGAATGATTTGAAAAATCTCAACTCTTTAGAAGAAACTGACAATCCATTTCGCGTTATCTTTGCGGTCGCAAAGCTCTCCGAAGGTTGGGATGTACTCAATCTCTATGATATTGTCAGGATTTCCGAGGGAGCAGAAAAAGCCATAAGCAAGACGGCGACTAACTCTGAAGCTCAGCTTGTCGGACGTGGCGCACGTTATTATCCCTTTGTCTATGAGGGAAAGGCCTCTTATACGCGTCGTTTTGATGAGACGGATGCGGACCTGTCAGTGCTGGAATATCTGGATTATCATACGATGAATGAGCCAAAATATCTGGAAAATTTGCGCAAGTCACTGGATGAGATGGATCTGCCAGTTGAGGACGATACAGATTTTAACCTCTTGACGACGACAGTCAACACTGCCTTTAAGGAAAGCCAAGTTTATAAAAAAGGGCGACTTTATTACAACAAAGTTGAGGACATTCCCGTCAAAGATTGGGATTCTCTGGAAAAATATGGAGTCAGGATTGCCGAGCTGCCAGAGGTTGACCTGTCACAGATTGTCACTGAAAGCGAGCGAAATGTTAGCGATAAAGTTGATGAACTGATGACAAAAGTTTTCCTGCTTGATTTATCTCAACGGGAAAATCAGCGCTTGCTTAAAAAAGCCATGGCGAGAAATCCTTTTTATCACTTTAATAAGCTGACGCACTATCTGCCGAATATTCACTCGATTCGAGAGTTTTTAGAAAGCAAAAATTGGTTAGGGTCAGTTACAGAGCTGACAATTCGTCTGGCACAAGGCATTGAGCTGACAAGAGAGCGTCAGCTTCAGGCTGTAGAGCAATATCTCGCGTATATCCAGCGCGCTATCTTGATGAACTACAAAAAGCAACGCGGAACAAATACGTTCGTTCCAATCGACGTGTCAGCCATGGTAAAAGACTATGAAAAACGTGTGCCTGTGCAAATGAACAAGCTCATTGCAGAGCATATCAGCTCAATTTCCATGCGTGGGAAGAACTGGTTTCCATACAACGAAGCAATTGTAGATGGGCTCGAGAAGGACTTTATCCTAAAGCTGATAGAGCCCTATATTGATCAACTTCAAGAAAAATATGATGATGTTTATCTGATTCGAGTTGACGAACGGGTGTCTTCGTTCAAACTTCATGAGTTTGCGACAAATCTGTCAGGCCTGACACATTATGCAGGCTTCATGCCTGACTTTGTCCTCTATCTCGGCAAGGGAGAAGAAGTTATCCAAGTCTACGCCGAGCCAAAAGGCCCACAGCTTCTCGAAAAAGATGCTTGGAAAGAAAAACTTCTCCTATCTCTCAATGGCGCTGAAATCATCATTGAAGACGACAAGGTTCGTCTGATTGGACTTCCATTTTATGTATCAGGAGATGCGCGTGCTGTCCGAAATGCTCTGCAAACTCAGCTTTTACCAGAAAAACAGAGTGTGACTTATCTTGAAGAACTTTCAGAAAATCCCCAAAAAGTGGCTGAAAATATGGAAGAATAATAGAGGAATATTAACTTTCGGCTAGTTAAACATGTTATAATAAATTCCGTTGACAACTGTCAACAAAAAAATACAATCGCCCAGCCGTCAACTGGGTAGGAGGTCATAAATGAAAGATAATAGTAAAATCCGCATTGTCGTGGGAATGTCAGGTGGCGTGGACTCCAGTGTTACAGCCCTTTTGTTGAAGCAGCAGGGCTACGATGTGGTTGGGCTGTTCATGAAAAACTGGGACGACACGGATGAAAATGGTGTCTGTACAGCGACAGAAGATTTTAAAGATGTCGCAGCCGTGGCCGATCAGATTGGTATTCCGTATTATTCGGTGAATTTTCAAAAGGAATATTGGGAGCGTGTTTTCGAGTATTTTCTGGCGGAATACCGCGCGGGGCGCACGCCAAATCCAGATGTGATGTGCAACAAAGAAATCAAGTTCAAGGCTTTTCTTGACTATGCGATGGACTTGGGCGCAGATTATATCGCGACAGGGCACTATGCGCGCGTCGCGCGTGATGAGAATGGCAAGGTTCATATGTTGCGCGGTGTTGATGACAATAAGGATCAGACCTATTTCCTCAGTCAGCTTTCACAGAAACAGCTTGAGCATGTCATGTTTCCACTGGGTGGGCTTGAAAAGCCTGAAGTCCGCAGGATTGCAGAGGAAGCAGGACTTGCCACGGCCAAGAAAAAAGACTCAACAGG
>JAIRUS010000152.1 GCA_031254295.1 Streptococcaceae bacterium
GACAAAGCTCGAAGAAGTTTCAAACGGTAAAGACACGATGACAGGTCACTGGGAAATCATGGGACTTGATATCGTTGATCCATTTCCAGTATATCCTGGCGGCTTTCCAGAGGAACTTCTGACTAAAATTGAAGAATTTTCTGGTCGTAAAGTGATTCGTGAAGCCAATAAGCCCTATTCGGGAACGGCTGTTATTGATGACTTCGGGCCGCGTCAGATGGAGACTGGCGAGCTGATTATCTATACATCAGCTGACCCCGTTTTACAAATTGCTGCACACGAAGAGATTATCTCTGTGGACGAGCTGCTGATGATTTGCGAGTATGTTCGTTCGATTACGCTTGTCGGTTCTGAATGGATGCTCGGTCGTATTATTGCCCGCCCTTATATTGGTGAGGCTGGTAATTTTGAGCGTACGGCTAATCGTCGTGATTTCGCTCTGGCACCGTTTGGTCGGACAGTCATGAATAATCTGGACGATGCAGGCTATCCAGTGATTTCGGTCGGTAAAATTCATGACATCTATGACGGTCAAGGGATCAACAAAGATATGGGACACAACAAAAACGACATGGACGGTGTGGATCGCATGCTCAAAGCGATGGCGCTTCCTGACTTTGAAGAAGGCTTGCTTTTTGTCAATCTGGTAGATTTTGATGCAAAATACGGGCATCGTCGTAATCCAGAAGGCTATCGCGATGCGATTCAAGATCTTGATGATCGCTTGCCAGAGATTATGGCAGCTATGAAAGAAGATGATCTTTTGATTATCACAGCTGATCACGGCAATGATCCAACTTTCATCGGCACCGATCACACACGTGAATATATCCCCATGATTTCATTCTCAAAGGCCTTTAAAGAGCCAAAACCACTGCCAATTGGGCATTTTGCAGACATCTCTGCCACGATCGCCGAAAACTTTAGTGTTGCCAAAGGTGACATTGGCGAGAGCTTCCTCGAAGCGCTGGTTTAAATCTAAAATTTAAGAAAAGGAAAAAAATATGCAAACACCGACGCCACATATTGAAGCAAAACAAGGAGATATCGCAGATAAGATTCTCTTACCTGGAGATCCACTCCGTGCAAAGTTTATTGCTGAAAACTTTCTCGAAGGAGCGGTTCAGTTCAATAACGTTCGTGGAATGTTAGGCTATACTGGAACTTACAAAGGAGAGCGCGTCTCTGTAATGGGAACAGGCATGGGAATACCTTCCATTTCAATCTATGCGAATGAACTCATTGAAGGCTATGGAGTTAAGAAGTTGATTCGTGTTGGGACGGCTGGCTCAATCAATCCAGATGTTCAGATTCGTGACCTTGTGATTGCACAAGGAGCAGCAACGACATCAGCTATTGTACGAAATGATTTTCCTGCTTTCGACTTCCCAATGATTTCAGACTTTGATTTGCTTGACAAGGCTTATCATATTTCTAAAGACCTTGGCTTGAATGCACACGTTGGCAATGTCTTGTCATCTGACTTATTCTATGGTGGACCAGACGGCGTAGCGCTTGGCCGATACGGCGTGATGGCAATTGAAATGGAAGCAGCGGCGCTCTTTTATCTAGGAGCGAAGCACCATGTTCAAACTCTTGCAATTTGTACGATTTCAGATCATATCTTAACAGGTGAAGTAACAACTTCAGAGGAACGTCAATCAACCTTTACAGATATGATGAAAGTTGGTCTTGAGACATTAATTGCCGAATAATTTGTCAAGGTATTTGGACTAAAGTGAAAAAATGCGAATTTCCGCATTTTTTTATTTCTCGCTATTTCTGAGAACCTGAGTTATAATAAAACTATGGAAAATCTAAAACAGCAAGTTGGGATAGAAGCGGCACGTTATGTGACGGATGGGATGAGAGTTGGGCTAGGAACAGGTTCAACAGCGGCTTTTTTTGTCGAAGAGCTAGCCCGTCGTGTCCGAGAAGAGAAACTGAATATTACGGCGGTTACGACATCAACTGTTACAACAGCCCAAGCTGAATCGCTTGGCATAAAAATTTCAGATCTGAGTGAACTAGAAGGAGAACTTGATTTGACGGTTGATGGGGCAGATGAGTTTGATTCGGCCTTAAATGGTATCAAAGGTGGCGGCGGAGCTTTGCTTATGGAGAAAATCGTCGCAAGTTTGTCAAAAGATTACATTTGGATTGTCGATGAGAGTAAAGAAGTAGCGCAACTTGGAAAATTTCCACTCCCTGTTGAAGTTGTTCAGTTTGGTGCAGAAAATTTATTCAGAAAATTTGAAGCTTCGGGCTATCTCCCAACTTGGCGTATGACGATGAGTGATGATAATGATAATGGGCGCTTTATCACAGATCAGGGACATTTTATCATTGATTTACATTTGCAGAAAATTGAAAATGCAGAGGCTTTGGCTTTAAAACTTGATCAGACTGTTGGGGTAGTTGAGCATGGCTTGTTCATTAATATGGCGAAACATGTGATTGTAGCTGGAAAAGATGGGATAAAAACAATTACAAAATAAAAAAGGAAATTTCATTTAATTTCCTTTTTTATTTTGTAAAGATTTCCAGATTTCCAGTCCCCATTTGTGGCTGCCACGCTTGAGTTTTTCAAGAGCTGTTTCATAATCAAACCAGAGGACATTA
Organism: Streptococcaceae bacterium; assembly: GCA_031254295.1. GTDB lineage: Bacteria > Bacillota > Bacilli > Lactobacillales > Streptococcaceae > Lactovum. The sequence goes on from JAIRUS010000152.1 coordinate 2,623, forward strand.
TTAAAGTCTTCTAGAGGCGATTTATCTAGGTTAAAGCTTTTTAAAGCATAGATATAGGCAGGATTATAATAATGTTGATTGCGGTGCGAACTGTAGAAATATTCGTCAGCTTGACCTAAATAATCTCCAATCAAGACTGGATCAGCTCCAATCTCCTCAATAAGTTCTCGCTTCAAGGCTTCCTCTTTGCTTTCTCCGTTCTCGATTTCGCCGCCGGGAAGGAAAAAGGCTCCATTTGGCGCTTGAACTAGACAAAATTTTCCATCTTTCTCAACAATTGCATGTACACCGTAGCGTGCTGTGTAATTGACATCTTCTATTTTTTCACCGAATACGGGAATTTCCATCTATTGACTCCTCAAATTTAGTTGGGTATCTATCTTTTTATTCTATCAAAAAGTGACACAAAAATCCCTGAATAATGTTAAAATAAATGCAATGAAAAAATTCAATTTCAGCAAGATTATTATCATTGCACTCCTGATTGTCATTGCCAGTTTTTCTGCGATTACCATTACAGCAAAAAATTATCAAAATAGGAAAAAGCCAAATGCATTGATAGCAGTTATTAATGATAGCACAGGAACTGTTGATCAACTATTTTCAAGTCCAGTCAATTTTTTAGAGACAAAAGTGAATGATTTTCAAAATGTCATGAATGTTTACAATCAAAATGCGAGCTTAAAGAAGCAGCTATCGGATTCTTTGATGAAAAGTCAAAAGATTGCGTCACTTGAACAAGAGAATAATGAGCTTAAAGCTGCTTTGAGTATGCAGACCTCACTGACAAATTATAGTATAAAAAATGCCACAGTTATCAGTCGAAATCCAGCAAGCTGGGACAATTTGATTGTTATTGACAAGGGAGCAAGAGATGGACTTAAAAATGGAATGATGGTCATGTCAAATGGGGGAATTATTGGACTTATGAGTCAGGTTACTAACACGACCAGTAAAGTAGGTTTGTTCACTGATTCATCAACTTTAGCAAATAAAATTCCGATTAAAATTGGAAATAACTATGGTTTATTGACTGATTTTGATAAGACAAGTGGAGATTTTGTTGTTTCAAACATGTATAGTCTTGACGGAGTAAAAGCTGGAGATGAGGTGGTTACTTCAGGCCTAGATGGAATAACACCGAGTGATTTGACGTTTGGAAAAATAGGTAAGATAAGCGATGCTTCTACTGTAGCAGCCAAAAAGATTTATGTGAAGCCCGCGGGTGATTTCAATGATTTACGTTTTGTTACGGTTGTTCTGCCCAGCTAATTTTTGAGCATTACAGCTAGTGGATAAGACAGTAAAAGTGGAAAAGAGTGAATTTAATTAAAGTCAGGAGTGAGTTATGAGCCGCTGGGCCTTTCAGTTTTTTAGTCCGATTATATTGTTCTGCTTAATGCTAATTGACGGTCAATTAAGCAGTTTTTTTGCACATCTTTTTGCTTATCAGATTTTTCCGACCTCTCATCTTATGTTAATTTTTCTGATGTACACGGTAAGGAAGCATCAACTCCCATATCTACTTATTATGTCAATTGTTTTGGGGATTATTTATGATAGTTATTTTATCGGTGTAATTGGGATTGCAGCAGCACTTTTACCTTTAATCGTAATGTTTGTCAATGAAATTCAAACGACCGTTTTTCAGAATCGTTGGACAAAGATTTTCACAACAATCATTATTGTCTTTGCTTTTGAAGTGATTATTGTGGTGATAGAGATTATTTTCAAGATTTTTGATATAAATTTTGTAACTTTTGTAGTAAAACAACTCGCACCAAGTTTGATTCTAAATATCATTTTTATTAGTATTTTACAGTTTCCTTTAGAAGCTTTTTACCGTGATAGGACAAGGAAAGACAGAGAAGTGAAAAGAGAAGTAAGATAGGAGTAAAACGACTTAAACTGAATTGTAAAATGTCTGTAATATAGAGCTATATTTTCTATGTTATAATGTTTAAGGTTATTCTTACAGCTATGGAGGAAGAAACATTTATATGAATATTAAAAACAAAGCACTTTCAGGTTTAATGCTTTCATTGATAGTCCTATCAACAGCGGCACCTATTGCCACTGCAAAGGCAGATACGACTGACGATCAGATTGCACAGCAAAATTCTATTATTGATGCTGCTTCAAGCAATGCATCTTCTGCTAAAGCAGCGGCTGATAATCTTCAGAAGCAGGTAGATGATGCGAATGCTCGTCTTACTGAATTGCAGGCTGAATCAACTAAATTGAGCGCTCAAATCGTGACACTGGTACAAAATATTGCAGATCGCGATGCTAGTTTGAAGTCTCAGGCACGTAGTGCACAAACAAATGGAGGCGCAACAAGTTACATCAACACACTTTTGAATGCGAAATCATTGACCGATGTTGTTCAAAAAATAACAGCAATGTCACAAGTCGCAAGTAATAGTAGTGATATGTTGAAAAAGCAACAAGATGATCAAAAGGCAATCCAACAAAAACTTGCGGATAACAAGAAGTCTTATGCAGAAGCAACAAGTCTCCAACAACAATTAGCAGTTCAAGAGCAACAGCTCCAAGCAGCTCAACTATCATATCAAGCAACGATAGCTACAGCTCAGGATCAAAAAGATTCATTGCTTGCTCAGAAAGCCGCGGCAGAAGCTAAAGCAGCCGAAGTCGCCGCAGCTCAGGCCGCAGCCGTAACAGCTTCTCAGACTACTAATTCAACAAATACTAATACAAGCACTTCAACTTCAAGTAGTGTTTCTGACATACAGGTTGCTCAGAATACAGGTTCAAGTAGCACATCAACTGGGGGCAGTTATACTTCTGTAGGCACTAGTTCATCAAATCCATATCCTGCTGGTCAATGTACAGCTTATGTATGGCAGTACTTTGGTGGAAGAATTCCTACTTATAGTGGAAATGCGGGCGACTGGGTGGCCTATGCAAATAGTTCAGTAGGCGCGGGAAGAATTGCAGTATTTCCTGCAGGTGTAGATGGAGCAGGAGGCTATGGACACGTAGCAGTAGTTACTAGCGTAAATGGTGATGGCTCGTTTGAAATTATTGAAGGAAACTTTAATGGTGGATGGGGAACAACGCGTCATATTGCTTCGACAGCAGGTGTTTACTTTATCCAGCCATAATAGAAAATAAGATTGCACCGAAAGGTGCATTTTTTTGTATTCTGTTTATGGAATTGTGATGTTTTTTTAGGAGAATAAAACTGAACCTTGAAAAAGTCAGAAAATTATAGTATTATCTAAAAAGCGAAAGGAATGGATATGAAAAAACCAATTATTGCCATTACATCAGATAGTTTACTTGAACCATCTCCGATTATCAATTTGAATTTAGCTGATTTTGCACCAAGAAACTGTAAGGAAGCTATTATCACTGCAGGTGGAATTCCACTTATTTTGCCTTTCCCACCAGACATTAGCATGGCAGAAGAGTTTGCCGAGGTGCATGTAAATCTGTTTGACGGTCTGATACTTCCTGGCGGACCAGATGTTGACCCGACTCTGTATGGGGAAGAACCAATTCCTGAGCTAGGTGGGACGGCTTATCAACGTGACGCTTATGAGATTGCACTGGTCAAAGCTGCGGTCAAAGCAGGAAAGGCAGTATTTGGGATTTGCCGTGGCTTGCAACTAGCAAATGTCGCCTTTGGAGGGAGCCTTTATCAGGATCTGAAAGCTCAAAACCCTAATGTGCGTCTGAAGCACAGTCAGATAGCCTATGGTGCTCATCCAACTCACCATGTCGAGTTTACTGTCGGAAGTCAGCTTGAAAAAATTCTTGGTTCGACGACATCTTATGTTAATTCACGACATCACCAAGCTGTGAAAGAAGCTGCGCCCAACTTAAAGATTACAGCTTATGCGGAGGACGGTATTGTTGAGGCGCTGGAGTCAGTTGAGGATAATATCGTGCTAGTCCAATGGCACCCTGAGAACATGTGGCAAATTCAGAAAGAGCAATTAAAACTTTTTGAAGATTTGGTAAAACGTGCAAGTAAGGAAGATTAACTAAAAATGTTTTAGAAAAATTTTAGAGGAGTATTTATGGAAAAGCAAGTTAAAAAGATGGGATTTTGGAGTATTTTCTTACTCGGAATTACGGGAATTATTGGCTCAGGGATATTTCTTCTACCCAGTCAGGCCACTGCTCAGGTTGGAGTTGCGTCTATTTTTGTTTTTATTTTTGACGCCCTTTTGATTCTCTGTATTGCGCTCTGCTTTGCCAAGGCGGCGACTTACTTTGAAAAGGACGGAGGACCATATCTTTATGCCAAAGATGCTTTTGGAGATTTTGTTGGTTTTGAAGTCGGCTTTGTGACTTGGGCGATTCGGATTATTGCAGAAGCCACAATGGCAGTGGCGTTTACGACGGCGCTGAGTGCGATATTTCCATATTTTGCGACAGTTACTGGAAAGATGATAGTTGTGACCTTGTTTGTTGTCATACTTGCAGCGATGAATATTGCAGGCGTTGGACTCTCAAAAATTGTGATCAATCTCGTAACGGTTTCAAAACTTGTTCCCCTTCTTTTGTTTATTGCAGTCGGGATATTTTTTATCAAAGGTGCTAATTTTACACCAATCGTTCCGAGTGCGCATATTTCTGGCCATACTTGGGCGTCAGTTGCCATGCTGCTTTTTTATGCTTTTACTGGAATTGAAGCCGTTGGTGTTGCGGCAGGGGATATGAAGCATCCAAAACGAGATATTCCGAGAGCTTTGATCAGTATCACGCTTGCGGTAGCCGTAATTTATATCCTGATTCAAACGGTCTCGATTGGAATCTTAGGACAATCCACGTTAGCTAAGTCGGCTGTTCCGATTCAAGATGCTTTTGCTACAGTAGCTGGGGGTTTCGGTAAATCTATAGTTGCAGCTGGGACGTTACTGTCAACAGGAGGTTTGTTGATTGCGTCGAGTTATGTCACGCCTCGCTCAGGCGTCGCTTTAGCTGAAGGGGACATGATGCCAAAAGTAGTAGCCAAACGTAATCGCCGTAATGCGCCTTGGGTAGCCATTGTCGTGTCTGCGACTTTGACTTTGACTATCGCTTACTCTGGTAGCTTTGCTCAGTTGGCGCTGATTTCAGCAGTTTCGCGCTTTGCTCAGTATATTCCAACTTGCTTAGCTGTTATCGTCTATTCTAAGACGAAAAAAGGAATGGAGTCAAGTTTCCATTTACCTTTTGGACCCATTATTCCAGCTTTGGCCGTTATCGTCTCTCTTTATTTATTGAGCCAAGTCAAGACAGAGAATTTGTTGTGGGGCTTAGGGGCCTTGGGCATTGCGGTTCCATTCTATTTTCTCATGAAAGCCTTGAACCCAAAAGCGACGGAGTAAAAATTCTTAGCAAGGAACTTTTAACAAATAGGTTACAGACGGCTTTGAGCCGTCTTTTATTTGCTTTTTTATGCTATAATTATTGATTGACTGAGACTATTAGTTTATTGTTAACAAGGAAAGAAATTAATGCCAAATATTATTCAACGTATTGTAGAAAATGATAAGAAGGAGCTTCGTAAGCTTCACCGTATGGCGAGTAAAGTCGAGACATACAGTGATGAGATGGAGCATCTAACAGATGAGGAACTCAAGGCGAAAACTGACGAATTCCGCGAACGTATCCAAAATGGTGAGCCACTTGATGATTTGCTTTATGAAGCCTTCGCGGTCTGTCGCGAAGCGGCTTGGCGTGTGCTCGGCTTGAAACCCTTCCACGTTCAGATCATGGGTGGTATCGTGCTTCACAATGGTGACGTACCCGAGATGCGTACTGGTGAAGGTAAGACATTGACAGCCACAATGCCAGTATATCTGAACGCTCTCTCTGGTGAGGGAGTACACGTTGTGACGGTCAATGAATACTTGTCAACACGTGATGCCGAAGAAATGGGTGAGCTTTACAATTGGCTTGGACTCTCAATTGGAATTAATATGAATTCTAAATCTCCAGAAGAGAAGCGTCAGGCCTACAACTGTGATATTACTTACTCAACATCAGCTGAGCTTGGTTTTGATTATCTGCGTGATAATATGGTCGTGCGCAAGGAAGACTTGACCCAGCGTGGGCTTAACTACGCCTTAGTCGATGAGGTCGATTCTATCTTGGTCGATGAGGCGCGTACGCCGCTTATCATTTCTGGACAAGCCTCAGGAAATTCCGGCCTTTATGCGCGTGCAGATCAGTTTGCGAAGACACTACATGGACATGAAGAGTACGAAGAGGGCGATGATTATCAGATTGATATTCAGTCTAAGACGATTTCATTGTCTGAAGAAGGAATTGATAAGGCTGAGAAGTTTTTTGGCGTAGATAATCTATATGATCTCGAAAATGCAGCTTTGACTCACTTCATTGACAATGCTATTCGTGCAAATTATATCTTCTTTGATGATATTGATTATATGGTTGACGAAAATCAAGAAGTTTTGATTATTGACCAATTTACTGGTCGTACAATGCCAGGACGTCGTTTCTCTGATGGACTTCACCAAGCTCTTGAGGCTAAAATGGGTGTACCGATTCAAGATGAAGCGAAAACTTCTGCCTCTATTACGATCCAGAACTATTTCCGTATGTATAAAAAGCTCTCAGGAATGACGGGTACGGCAAAAACCGAAGCTGAAGAATTCCGTGAGACTTATAATATTCAGATTATCCCAATCCCAACAAATAATCCTGTTCAGCGTTTGGATCATCCAGATGTACTTTATCCAACTTTGGAAGCTAAGTTCAATGCGGTTCTAGAAGATATTAAACGTCGCCATTCTGAAGGGCAACCGATTTTGATTGGTACCGTAGCGGTTGAAACTTCTGAATTGATTTCTAACAAGTTGCGTCAGGCAAAGATTCCTCATGAAGTCTTGAATGCGAAAAATCATGCGATGGAAGCTCAGATTATCATGAATGCGGGTCAACAAGGCGCCGTGACGATTGCAACCAATATGGCGGGACGTGGTACAGATATCAAGCTTGGCCCAGGGGTAAAAGAACACTCAGAGGCAGAGTATCGTGGACTAGCGGTTCTAGGAACAGAGCGTCATGAATCACGTCGTATTGATAATCAGCTACGTGGACGTTCAGGACGTCAAGGAGACCCAGGTGTATCTCAGTTCTACCTGTCACTTGAAGATGAGTTGATGAAGCGTTTTGGTTCTGAACGTGTGTCAGCGATTCTTGATCGTTTTAAACTTTCAGGTGATGAAGCAGTTATCAAGTCACGACTGATTACAAATCAGATTGAGTCAGCTCAAAAGCGTGTTGAAGGTAATAACTACGATTCACGTAAACAGACTTTGCAATATGATGATGTGATACGTGAGCAACGTGGCGTTATCTATGATCAACGTCAGCGTGTCATCTTCACTGAAGAAGATATGTCGGCAGAACTGATGGGAATGTTCAAACGTGCCACAGATCGATTTGTGGATAGCTATGTTGTGGCAAATGGTGGTAAGCTTGGCAAAGAGACTTACAAGGATATGTATGTAACGCTTGAATCATCATTCTTCCGTGATGGGGCTGTTCAAGAAGCAGATTTGGCAGATATGAATGCTAAGCAGATGAAGGAGTTCATTTTCGAGAATACGAAAGAGAACTACAAGCTTCAGATGTCTAAACTAGATCCAGAACGCCAAGTTGAATTCCAACGCGCCGTTATCCTTCGTGTGGTGGACAATAAGTGGGCTGATCATATTGATCAACTTGATCAGATGCGTCAAGCCGTTGGCTTGCGTGGTTATGCACAAAATACACCAATCGTTGAATATCAAGAAGAGTCATTTAAGCTTTTCAATGCTATGATTGGTGCAATTGAATTTGAGATTACGCGTCTGATGATGAAAGCTCAAATCCATAATCCACAAGAGCAACAACAATTAGAAGAGCAGCAAATGCGCCAAATGCAACAACAAGCCGCTCAAATGGCTGCACAACGTGGACAAGATCTTGTACAGCAGATGCAAGAACAAATCCAGCCACAGCAGATGCGTGCGGTTCAGCCAACAGCAGTTGATCAGATTGATTTCTCTAAGGTTGGACGCAATGATCCATGCCCATGTGGTTCAGGCAAGAAGTTTAAAAATTGTCATGGTCGTTCTCAGGCCTGATGTAATTACTCAGCTTTTATAACAATATTTTTCTGCTAAGCAATTGACCTCGTGAATAGTAAAAACAAGAGAGAGAGGTAAGAAAATGTCATTTCAACATATTGGACAAAAATTAAATATAGAAGAAATTAAGCAACTTGGCAAGCTTGATGATGAGCAAATTTCGGTAAAGGCAGGACGTGATAAAGAACTGTTTGATATTATCACAGGGCGAGATAAAAGGTTACTGCTAATTATTGGGCCTTGTTCATCTGACAATGAGACAGCTGTTTTGGAATATGCCCATCGCTTATCAAAGCTTCAGGCTGAAGTAGCCGATGAGATTTTTATGATGATGCGCGTGTACACGGCTAAGCCACGGACCAATGGAGACGGCTATAAGGGGATTATTCATCAATCGAATCCCAACTCAGAGCAGAACCTAATCAATGGTATAAAAGCGGTACGAGAGCTACATTATAGAGTGATTGCTGAGACTGGATTGACAACGGCCGATGAGATGCTTTATGTAGAAAATCTTAATTTGGTTGATGATTTAGTTAGCTATATCGCGGTAGGCGCACGCTCAGTGGAGAATCAAGTCCATAGATTTGTGTCAAGCGGGATTGATACACCTGTTGGGATGAAAAATCCTACTTCGGGAAATCTGAATGTTATGTTTAATGCCATTCACGCGGCTCAAAAGCCTCAAACTTTTCTCTATGATCATGAGGAAGTGCATACAACTGGCAATCCACTAGCCCATGCCATTCTCCGTGGTGGGATTGACGAGTATGGTGTGAATCATCCAAACTATTATATGGATAATTTGCTTAGTGCGATTGAAAGCTATGAAAAGTTAAAGTTGGAAAATCCATTTATTATCGTAGATACGAATCACGACAATTCTGGTAAGCAATATATGGAACAGATACGGATTGTGGACCAAATTTTGATGAATCGTAAATGGAATAGTAAAGTTCGTCAATATGTTCGTGGTTTCATGATCGAGTCCTATCTGGAAGACGGACGTCAAGATGAGCCGATTATATTTGGTAAGTCAATCACAGACCCATGCCTTGGTTGGGATAAAACAGAAGCCCTAGTCCAAGAGATTCATAAACGCTTGAAAAGCGAGTCTCAAGCTGATTAAAAAATCTTATGTGAGGGTTGTTGCTTTGTTAGATGTTATTAAGCTTATGCTTGACAAAATAAAGTAAGTTTGATAAAATAACGGAGCGTTGTCTTCGGACAAGAAGATTGAGAAAGGAAAGTCAAAAATGTCAAAAGCATGCTATTTTACTGGTCGTAAGACAGTTTCAGGAAATAATCGCTCACACGCTATGAATCAAACTAAGCGCCAAGTTAAGCCAAATCTCCAAAAGATTAAAATCGTTGAAGATGGAAAAATCAAGACAGTTTGGGCATCTGCGAAGGCTCTCAAGAAGTTACCTGCTGGTGTAGAACGCGTTTAATTGTCTTAGTTCAAATGAATTCAAAGGATCACCATTTAGGTGGTTTTTTGTTTTCTAAGCTTCTAGTTTCCGTAATAATACTTGGGAAATGAACAGGCCTACAGCCGAATTGACAAATTTCTTATCAAATATGGTAAAATAGAATGATTTAATTTGTGGAGTTGCCGAGTTTTGCAAGGAGCAGCCACAATCTAAGGAGAAAAAATGCCAGTTACATTTAATACTGCAAATGGCGAAGTTGAGATTTCAACAGAAGTCATTGCAACCGTTGTTGGTACATCTACAACAGAAATCTTTGGTGTTGTTGGTATGACGAGCCAACGCGCAGTGCGTGATAATGTCCGCCAGATTCTTCGTCAGGAAAACTACAGCCGAGGCGTTAGTGTGAATTCAGACGCTGAAGGCACAACAATTGATATCTTTGTTGTGATGAGTTATGGTGTAAAAATTTCAGAAGTAGCACGTAATATCCAAGAGCGTGTTCGCTTTAATCTTGAAAATCAACTCGGGTTGACAAATGTAAAGGTTAATGTAAATGTTGAGTCAGTGAAGGTGGTGAAAGATTAATGACAACTGCAAAAATTACGGCGGCAGTATTTGCCGAAATGATTCAGGCAGCGAGTGATCGTCTCAATTCACAAGCAGAATATGTAAATTCATTGAATGTATTCCCTGTGCCAGATGGTGATACAGGAACAAATATGTCAATGACTATCACGAACGGAGCAAAAGAAGTTGCTGAGAAGCCAACTGATACCGTTGGTGAAATCTCACAAGTTCTTTCAAAAGGGCTTCTGATGGGCGCGCGTGGAAATTCAGGTGTTATCTTGTCACAAATTTTCCGTGGATTTGGTCAATATGCCAAAGACTACGCTGAGCTAGATGGTATCCATCTTGCCAATGCGATTCAAAATGGCATGGAAGTGGCTTATAAGGCCGTGATGAAGCCTGTTGAAGGGACAATCTTGACGGTTTCACGCGGAGCGGCTGAGTTTGCGCGTCGTAAGTCAAACGAATCTGATGATGCAACTGAAATCATGGCGGCAGCTCTTGAAGGTGCAAATGTTGCACTTGCTAAGACACCAGATCTTTTACCAGTTTTAAAAGAAGTTGGCGTAGTGGATTCAGGGGGGCAAGGGCTTGTCTTTATCTATGAAGGCTTCTTGTCAGTTTTGAATGGTGAGTACATACCAGTAGACCCAAGCTCAGTTCCTGCGGCCATGGATGCAATGGTGAAATCAGAACATGAAATGTCAGGCGTTGCCAATGCCTCAACAAGCGACATCAAGTATGGTTATTGTACAGAAATCATGGTAGAGCTTGGTAAGGGGCCTACAGCAAAATCTAAGTATGATCATGATAAATTCCAAAATTATCTCGCAGGGATTGGAAACTCACTTCTTGTCGTTGATGATGAGGAAGTAGTAAAAGTTCATGTGCATACTGAAGATCCGGGACTTGTCATGCAAGAAGGACTCAAATTTGGCCGTTTAGTCAAGGTCAAAGTAGATAATATGCGTCTGCAAAATGAAGGAGTAGCCGAGAAAGAAGCTGCTACTACAGCACCTAAAGAAGAACCTCGTAAAGAATGGGGCTTGATTGCGATTGCTGCTGGAGATGGATTGGCTGAAATTTTCACTCAAATGGGAGTGAATAAAGTCGTTTCAGGTGGCCAAACGATGAATCCTTCAACTGAGGATATTGTTAAAGCTATTAATGCGGTGAATGCAGAAAAAGTTATCATTTTACCAAACAATAAAAATATCTTTATGGCTGCTAAATCTGCGGCTGAAGTTGCAGAAGTGCCAGTTGAAGTAATTGAATCTACAACAGTTCCTCAAGGCTATACGGCTCTCCTAAGCTTTAATCCAACTGCTAGTCTTGAAGAGAATAAAGTTGCTATGACGAGTGCTTTATCAGATGTTGTATCTGGTTCTGTAACAGGTTCGACTCGTGATACAAATATTGACGGCATTGATATCCGTAAAAAAGATGTCATTGGAATGATTGACAATAAAATCATCGTGTCAACACGTAGTATGTCTGAGGCTTTGTATGCAACCCTTGAATCAATGATTACTGAAGATTCTGAAATTATTGCAATTTATATTGGGGAAGATGGGAAGAAACGCGTAGCTGAGAAGCTCGTAAAAGAAGTCATGAAGCTTCACCCAGATCTTGACTTTGAAATCCATGAAGGAAAACAACCAGTTTACCCTTACTTGATGTCGGTAGAATAATAAAATAAAAGATTATATAATATAACCTCCATTGATAACGGAGGTTATATTACTAACATCTATCAAACAGTGAAAATGCGGTCATTGCGACAGGAGAAAAGCCTTACTTTAATTACTATAAGGATAAAATGATGGAAGAGACTAGTAACTGATGGTTTATGCGAAGTACGGAAAAGTTTTTAAGCAATATAAGAGAAGAACGACAATTATCCCCCACAGCTTTTGTTGGAATTGGAGTAACGAAATCAACCTTAAGACGCTTTGAGCGGGGAGATGGAATGCTCAATTTTGATCAACTGGATGAAGCCCTTCAACAAATGAATGTCACAATGCATGAGTATAGTTATTTCTTAAATAACGGGAAAAACGATTATTTTATTGAAGTCTTTGAAGAAATTGATAATGCATTTTATTTACAAGATAGAGAACGTCTTGAAAAAATCTATCAGCATTATATATCTTACAAAGAAGGGCGATTAATCGCCCTATCAGCCAAGGCCTGTTATGGAAAACTTGAAGAGCATGAAATTGAAGAAATTTCCGAATATCTTTTCACAATTGAGCGTTGGGGAGCAAAAGAACTTTGGATTTTTACAGATACGATTGATCAACTTACCACACCTTTGATAAAGGAGCTGATTGATGAATTTCTCATAAAGTCCCAATTTTATCAAGGGATTGTAGATTATAATCGCTTAATCATGCAGGCAGCTATCAATGCCATTGTGACAATGGTAGACCGAAATGAGCAGAAGAAAGCCAAGCGTATCCTCAGGCAAAGTCAAAAAAGGCTTTGGGAGGTGGATGAATACTCACGAACATTACATCTTTTTGCGCAGGGCTATTATGACTACTGCTTTATTTCAGAAAATCAAGGAAAAGAAAAGATGCGTCAAGGTTTGGAGATTTTCAAGATTTTGGGGTGTCATCACCTACTTTCAATCTATCAGGATTTTTACGATAATAGGACAAAAAGCAAAGAAATTTAAATTCTTAGTATAAGAGTCGAAATAGTCTAAATTCATCAACGTCAATGTTTGTTCGTGATAAGTTAAAAAATGGTTCAAATTTGAACCATTTTTAATATTGCTAAAATTTCATGCTATACTTAAATTATCAAACAAATCTATATAGAAAACGACACAATCTTGGCCGAGATTGTCACAAATTGAGAAAAATCTCAGAAAGAGGGTAACTAAGATGTCTAAGAAATATGAAAACAATTTGGATCAAGCTTTCTTTGATCAATTTGAGAAAATGACGAATGAAGAACTCGCAACTGTATCTGGAGGAATTGCTCCTTATAATCCAAATGATTGGCATGATTTTGCTGGTTTGATGTATCGATTATCAATTGTCGCTGAGGCAGCAAGCGGTGCATATTATTATTATTAAATTTTTCAGTCTATAGCTCTATTTTATATGAGGGCTATAGACTTAGTTAAAAATAAATAGTTAAGGAAGAGATTATGAAAAATTTAATGAAAGCTGAAATGTTACCGAATTTTATTGTAAGAGTAGCCTTTGACAATAAAGAAATCCGATATTTTTATTTAAAGAAAAAAGGAGAAGTAAAGAATATTGAATATTGGTTATCTGGTTTGACAAATAGTTGGATTGGTCATGAACTGATTATTGAAGAGGGCGGTGTGGGTTTAATAATTGATGGGAAAGTCCATTATACAAGTGATGAGTTATACAATAAAAGTTTTGAGCATATGCTGCACTGAATATTCTCTTCTAACTCGGTAGGGATTTAATATTATGCTAGAAGGGTCAAAGGTGAGCATGAGCGAAAAATTTAATGAACTTATTCAGCTTCTAAAGACACCTGAATATGGTGTTGCGAGTCAATTTGATTTAAAGAAGCGGGAAAAAGTTATCAAGCAAGCTAGTAAGATAAAAGTAGCTCTTGTAATGTTAGTGAAAGATCAAGCCGTCATTATTGAAAAAGTTTTGCACAAAGCCAAAGAATTTAACATTGACGAATTTATTATTGTAGACACGGGTTCAAGTGATGGAACAAAAGAAATTTTGGAGAAGTTAGATTTTATTCATCTTAAAGAAATGGAATGGGTTGAAGATTTCTCTAAGATGAGAAATGATGCGGCAAAATTCACAGATGCTGACTGGATATTCACTTTGGATTCAGATGAAGTTATTTTGGAATCTTCCTTTGATATGAAGCTTTTAATCTCGATATATGAAGAACTGGGAGATGGACTATTTTCAATAAGTTTTGAAGTACATACTGAAGAGCATAATTCATTTGAGATCCCATCCAAAATATATAATCCAAGTAGAATGGAATATTATGGATTAGTACATGAAGAACTAAGAGGTAAGCTAAGTCATTTACCGGTCGAAACTAAAGTAGCAAAAGTGCAAATTGTTAATCATGGAGCTTCTTTAACGGAAAAAAAGAAATTCTCGAAGGACGAGCGGTACGAAAAATTATTGATGAAAATGATTGAGATTGAACCAACGAATCCCAGATGGTTTTGTTTGCTACCCGTGTCCTCAATTGAGAAATTTGAAGCTTCGGGTAATTACAAAGAGCTTATTATTAAATATCTATATGCAGATAAAACTATAAATTTGGAGAAAGATAATATAAACTTTGGTAACTATACAAGAATGCTTTTTCAAAAACTAATAGTCCATATGATGATATTTGAAAATAAAGATTCAGCTTACAAAATTGCTG
>JAIRUS010000035.1 GCA_031254295.1 Streptococcaceae bacterium
TAACTGGATAACATCGAAGTTTACTTATCGTGCAAAGTACAATCAAGCTACCAGCAAGTCAGCCACAGCAGGCGTTCAGATGTATCAAACTAAGGCTAACCCAGTTGATATTGACTTAATTATCAATTTTCTCTCAGGCTCAGAGGCGAATACAACAGGAATTGCCCAATCTATCCAAGCTCAACTTATCTCAGAAGGCATTCTCAAAAAACAGACAGAAAAAACTCCAGCGATGCAGTTGGACTTTATGGGAGCAGATACGCGACCAGGACTTTTTTGGAATAGCTTAAGCGTCTTTACGCATGTCAACTATATCCGATCACAGTTGCGTGAGGCAGGTCTTAAAAATGTCCTACCAAGCCTTGAGGGCTTTGGATCAGCTGGTTACAGCTCGAGCGATACAAATCCTTTTCCGATTAATGATGCCTTGGGAAGTCCATCAGATTATAAAAATCTAGCTCAGTCCTATCCAAATTTTACATTAGGCCTCAGTTACTTTGGAAAAAATAAACCAGACAATATCAAAGATAGTAACTTATTGCAGAGTATCACAGGAGGAAATGTTCAAGCCCTTGCAGCAAAATCATATCCTGAATTGACAGCCCGCGATGTCAAGTATATCAAGGAACTGGGGGTTAAACAGGTAAATGTAGCAGGACTGGGCCAAGATTTGAGTTCAGATTACTCAGCAGATCCGACGAATCGTAGTCAAGCCATTGACTTACAAGAAAAAGCCTTGGCAAATTTGGCTCAGGCAGGAATTTCGATAGATGGAGAGCAATCCAATCTCTATGCTTGGAAATACCTCAAAAGTATTTCATACCTCCCAAACAATGACTCTTTCTTTATCTATGAGACAAGAGCAGTACCGTTCATTCAAACTGTGCTCAAAGGTTATTTGCCTTACTACAGTCAGGCAGCCAATCAAGTGAGTGATGGCAGAGATTGGCTCTTGACAAATCTGATGAACGGGGCGATGCCAAGCTATGAACTCAGCGAAGCAACGAGCCAAGCCTTTGAAAAAACTAGTCTGGCCTATGTTTACAATACAAACTATGCCAACCTAAAGACAGAAATTTTGAAAGATTACAAAATCTATGAAGCAATAGCAGAGGCCACGGCAGGTGCAGAAATTGTCAGCCGATATAACTTGACTGAGGATGGAAAGCTAACAAAAACGGCCTATAGTAATGGAACAGTCATTCTGGTGAATCTGTCAGGCAATGATTATAAATCTGGAAGTCTGTCGCTTGACAAGTATTCTTATCAATTAGTCAAAGGAGAAGGTAAATGAGAAAACTTTTTCAGTCACGGCACATTGAAAATACGGGTTATCTCTTTGTCCTTCCTTGGATAATCGGCTTCTTGATTTTTACAGCCTATCCGATTTTCTATTCGCTTTATCTGAGCTTTTATAAAGTCCAAATTGGAAACAATGGAATCGTCACGACTTGGATTGGACTGCAGAATTATGTACAAGCCTTTACGGGTGACATTGATTTTATCTCAGAGCTTGGTACTTATCTACAGCAAATTTTTATATTCAGTTTATTGATTGTGATTTTGGCACTTTTGATTGCCATGATGCTCAATCAGAAAATACGGGGCATCAGTATTTTTCGGACTATCTTCTTTTTGCCAGTGATTATTGTGTCAGGGCCTGTACTGCAAAAGTTAGAAGATTTGGGAATGACAAAAATTACGGGACAGACGCAACAAACAGCCGTTACGGGTATATTTGGAATACTATTGAGTTTTGTTATGAATAATCTTGTCATTCTACTCTGGTTTACAGGTGTGCCAATTTTGATTTTTCTGGCCGCTCTGCAGAAACAGGATATAAATATCTTTGAGGCTGCCCGCATAGACGGAGCAGGCGCGTGGGAGGTCTTTTGGAAGATTACTTTACCTGGACTTTCGAGTATGATTTTGGTTAATATGGTCTATGTCATCGTCAGCTATTCTACGGCAGGCACGAATCCAATCATTGGCACGATTTCAAAAAATATGTTTGCGCAAACAACAGGGCTTGGCTATTCAGCCTCTCTAGCTTGGATTTTCTTTGTCCTTGTGGCGACGACGATTGGCCTCATGGCTGGAATAGTTCATCTTTTTGAAAAAAGGAGTCGTTGATGCAAGTGAAAAATTCTGGCAACAAGTCAAGAAGTTTTAAGTTTGAACTGAAAAAGATTTCATTTCAAAAAATGCGTCGGGTGCTTTTGGGACGTGGCCGTAATAGTGAAGAAAAGGGATGGATACCAAAACTTGCCATTCTCATGATTTTAGTAATCTTAGGCTTTGTCTTTTTGTTGCCAATTATTTTCATGATTTCGACTAGCTTTAAAAGCTTGCAAGATTTGCTTAACTCTCAAGTTGGTTATATTCCCAGCACGATAAAATGGAGCAACTACAGTACGGCTTTCAAAGTCTTGGATTATTGGAAGACATTTGGGCAGAACCTCATGGTCGCAGCACTTCCAACTTTTGCTCAGGTCTTGATTTGTTCGATTATTGGCTATGGTCTGGCGATTTACGACTTTAAAGGAAAACGTATCCTCTTTAGCCTGATTCTTGCGACCTTTATCATTCCAAGTCAAATCACAGTTATTCCTCAGTATATTCTCTTTTTTAAACTTGGATTGCTTGGAAGTATTTTTTCAACAATTTTCCCTGCCCTACTTGGGCAAGGCTTAAATTCAGCTATTTTTATCTTGATTTTTTATCAGGGATTCCGGACTTTGCCTCATGTATTGCTAGAAGCAGCGCGACTAGATGGTGCAGGAGAATTTCAGATTTTTAGGACGATTGGTATTCCTTCGGCTTCACAGAGTTTCTTGATCAGTTTTCTGTTCAGCTTTGTCTGGTATTGGAATGAAACCTTTCTGGCCTCACTTTTCTTTGGCAATGGCTTGACTACACTCCCACTCCAACTTCAGCAATTTGACAATTCATTTAGTCAAATGTTTCCCGCAGGTGCGAATCCAGTCGCTTCAAGCTCTGGTTTACTTGGCAATAATGAAGCCATCAGCATGGCGGCCACATTGCTGACGATTTTTCCCTTACTGATTATGTATTTTATTGCCCAAAAATGGTTCGTCGAGTCTGTGGAGCGCTCGGGAATTGCAGGAGAATAATAGACTTCCTGCGAAAGGCACATTATAGCGTTAGGCTCATTTGCTGTATACCAATACTATCTGCATTCGCCTGCCTTGTACTGTGCCTTTCGCAGGAACTCCAATCCTTTAGAAAGATATAATATTTATGACTTTGTTGACAAACTCTAATATGCCAACTTCGCTTAATCTTGATACGAAAATTTTAGACCGAGAGAAAAAAGCTTGCTTCGACTTTTTCTGGCAAGAAGTGAATACAGATCCAGAAAGTCCAGGCTTTGGTCTTATTCGGGATAACGACTTGAAAAGCCATCGCAACATGGCCAGCATTGCCTCAAATGGCTTTGGTTTTGCCGCGATTGTGATTGGGATTGAAAATGGCTATATTTCCAGAGAAGCAGGACAGGCACGTGTATCTGGAGCGTTGAAAACCTTTCTATATCAAGCGGAACATTTTCAAGGCTTTTTCTATCACTTCTTAGACTTAGAAAATGCTAAAAAATATCAAGCTTCCTATGACTGCCCGTCTATCATTGATACATCTATCCTGCTTAACGGCATGATTGTGGTAGCAGAATATTTTGCTGGGGAAATCCAAAGTCTGGTCAATGAGATATATGCACGGGTGAACTGGCAAAGCTATGTCAATCCAGAGACGAACTGTTTTTATATGGGCGTAAGAGAAGAAACGGGTGGCTTTGGAGCGTGGGACGTGTATGCAGAGCAGCTCATGCAGTATCTACTAGGTGCCGCCAGTCCAACCTATCCAATCTCAGAGAAGGTCTATGACAGTTTTTCACGTAAAAAAGTTAGCTATAACGGCTATGAATTTATGACCGCTCCTCGAAATGCTCTTTTCACACATCAGTATTCACACGCTTTCTTTGACTTTTCAAGCTATCTTGATAGAGACGACATAGACTATGCGGAAAATTCACGGCAAGCAACCTTGGCGGCTCAGGCCTTTGCAGTCAATAATACCAGCAAATATAAAAGCTTTAATGCACATTCTTGGGGGCAGTCAGCTTGTGAGGGGCCTTATGGCTATCGGGCCTATGGCTCAGGTTATGACGGCAAGACAGACGAAGAAATGGAAGAGGACGGGACAATCGCGCCAAGTGCAGCGGCTGGCTCGATTGTCTTTACGCCAGAACTGTCAATTGATGCGATGAATTATATGTCAGCGCTGCCAGATGTCTGGGGAAAGTATGGCTTGAAAGATGCCTATAACTTTGATGTCCTACTTAGATACGTAGCCTCAAATGTCATCGGGATTGACAAAGGTGTTAGCCTACTTATGATTGAAAATTATCAGACAGGATTGATCTGGAAGCTCTATATGCAAAGTGAACACATTCAAAAAGCGATAGAAAGATTAGGATTTGTTAAAAAATGATTGAGCTAAAAAATCGCCAAATTCTCATTGATGGAAAGGCAACTTTAATTCTCTCAGGGGAAATTCACTACTTTCGCCTTCCTCAGAGCGAATGGGAACCGAGAATTCTAGAGGCTAAAAAGGTTGGGTTGAACGCCATCGCCAGTTACATTCCATGGCTCTGCCATGAAGAATTTCAAGGGAAATTTGACTTTGAAAGTGAGCATTATAACCTAGGAAAATTTATTGACCTCTGTGCGAAACATGACCTTTGGTTTATTCCAAGGCCTGGTCCCTTTATCATGGCTGAGATGAAAAACGAAGGCCTACCTTACTGGGTCTATGAAAAATATCCAGAGCTAATCCCAGTTGGCTTTCATGGTCAAAAAGCCACGACAGCGACTTTAGATATTCTCAACCCAGTTTTTCTGGCTCTAGCTGAGAACTGGTATGCCAAAGTTGCAGAAGTCTTACGCCCGCGTCTAGAACATATTCTCGCGATTCAGCTGGACAATGAAATCGGAATGTTGAGCTGGGTTTCCAATGTACCAGAGCTAACAGACTTTGCTGTGGCTGATTTTCAGAAGCGTGGTTATCTCTGTTCAAAGCTATCTGCAGATGAAATCCGCAATCCAGACGAAGAAGTGGTAGGCCAACTGCGACTTGATTTGGGAGATTTTTTCCGAAAACGCTATGCGGATTATGTAAAATTTTTACAAGAAACTTTTGAAAAGTTAGGTATTATTGAACGACCGTTCATCATCAATGTACATGGTATGAGTGCTGGGCGTGGTCTAACTTATCCGATTGGTATTTCACAACTCTATGAAGCCTATAGTCAAAATGACAAGTTATTGGCAGCTTCTGACTATTACTTTGGCGACTTTGATATGACCAGTTTTCAAGATATTTATATCTGTAATGAATTGATGAAAGCAGCCAATCGTCCAGAGCAGCCAGTAGCCAGTATGGAGTTTAACTGTGGCGATGGAAATTTTGGAGACAATCTAGGAGGGCGATTGGATATTTCAGCGGCGGACTTAAAAGGTCGTCTGACCCTAGCGCAGAATAATCGTCTGATTAACTACTATCTCTTTAGCGGTGGCTACAACTATGAGATTGAAAGCGCCCATGATGGTAACCAGCGTTTTGCCATCACTGGTGAGCGGCATGGCTTTGCAGCGCCACTTAGTCCTGAGGGAAAGCATAATTACAGCTTTGAGCGTCTGGCTGAAAGCATTCAAACTGCTCAGGCCAATGCGGAGTTTCTGGAGACCGCCGAAGCGACTTATGACGACCTAAGTTTTGCCTTTATTCCAGAATATTATATGACGGACTTTGTTGACCATGAGAGCGAAAAAATGACTGAGATTGTACGGAATATTGAGCAATTCAGGAATACAGCAGCTTGGGAAAATCTCTGTCGAAGCCTTTTGTTACTTGGCTATCGCTTTGATGCCGTAGATATTCAAAATCATGAAATCAAATCTAAAAACTTGATTATCGCAACCTCCGAGTACCTATCAGCCAATCTTCAACAAAAGTTAGTAGATTTTGTAAAAGCGGGAGGAAATCTCATTCTCTATGGTGTATTGCCGAGGTTCGACGATAAGGGAGAAAACTCAACAATTCTAATAGATGCATTGGGCATTAAGCCTGTCGAAAAACGTTTTGATGGAGATTATAAGTCTTTGTCTGTTGTTCCAGTTGGTGATTTTTCAGACTTTGCAGAGGTCAGAACTTATTTTGCTCAACTGATTGAAATAGCGCACAAAAATACGACAGAAATATTTTTAAAAGAAAAAACCACAGGAAAAGTAACAGCTGCCATCACTGAGCTAGGCAAAGGAAAAGTTGCTTTCCTAACGACAACCTATAGTTCAAATCTGTCATTTTTTGAAAGACTTATGGAAAAGTTAAATATAAAACACGGCCTGTCACATAACTTTGAAGACCATGGCATTTTGATGGGAACAAGCCAAAATCAAAGCAGAGAAAAAATGCTCCATCTCTATAACCTAGATGGCTTTGAAAAAGAATTTCAGATTTTTGAAAATGGGCAAGTCCTCTTTGATGGCGGAAAAATTCGTCTTGACAGTCACCGTGCACTTATGCTCCCAATAAATCAGAGAGGTATTGTCTGGGCAACAGGAGAAATCGCGCAGGATAATAGTGAAAATGAACTCATTTTCAGAGCTTATTCAGAGAAAGTCCTGATTCAACACAAGACTTTAGGAAGAATCGAACTTCTAACAGATAAAAACCACCTCGCAAGATTCAAATATTAAATAAAAAACAAAAATCGAAGCCTAGGCCTTCGATTTTATTTTTACAATTCAAACAAATAGATTATCTACCCAATAATCTGCATTCCCTCAATCATCTTCCATGGATTTTCTTCGTTGATATGATCATAGAACATGATACCGTCAGTATGGTCGATTTCATGTTGAGGGACGATTGCATTATAACCTCTGAGACGAATCTTTTGTTTCTCAGAGTTCTTATCATAGTACTCAATCGTTACACGAGCTGGACGAGGCACATACCCAGGGACTTCACGGTCTACAGAGAGACAGCCCTCACCAGAAGCAATGGCCGCCATCTCAACAGAATGACTGATGACCCGCGCATTATACATGACAGTATTTAAAGCATAGGCTTCTTTAGGTGGGATTTCATTGTCATTCTCATCAAATGTCGGCTCATTTGGTACAAGCACTGCCAAAATGCGCTTTGAAATATCGAGCTGTGGGGCAGCCAGTCCGACACCACCACGCAAATCTAGCTTTTCAGCCATTACAGGATCTTGCGAATTGCGCAAGAACTCCAACATCTTTTCGCCCAAAATAATATCTTCATCAGAAAGAGGTAATTCAACAGGCTTGGCAACAACGCGCAAGGTAGGATTACCTTCACGAATGATATCCTTCATATCAATCAGATGAGAGGGCTTAATTAATTCTTCTTGTCTTGTCATAAAAATATTATATCACAAGCTTTTAGAAGTTGAAATAGGCTTGTCATTGAGATTTTTTGCCAAAGGATAAGTAAAGTAGTATAATTAAAAAACGTTTTCATGTACGGAGGTAATCAATAGAATATGACAAATATTAAAACAGTTCCCGAAATTGCAGAAGCCCATGCAGCTAAACTCAAAGGAATCTCACTCAGTACAGGCTCTCCAAATGCTGAAATAAGCTACACAGATATTGGCGATATTCAGACAGGCGCAGAAGTAAATAACAGCAGTTATCGCTACGCGAGACATCATGAGAAATGAAGACCGCCAAGACGAATATTCCTGTCATCAACGTAAGTTTGAAGAGTACGAGGAACGCTTAGCCTACATACATCATCAGGTACGAAAAACGAC
>JAIRUS010000016.1 GCA_031254295.1 Streptococcaceae bacterium
CTACGGCAGCTGGAACACCAGACAATCCAGGGCATTCAGTGGCTATTATAGGTTATGTTTTACCTACAAATGGCGCTGGGGCACCTTATTATCGAGTTTGGAATCCTTGGTGGAATACAACTTTCTACCTTTCTTCCACAGCTTCTACCTACAATCTAGGTGGTGTTAATTACAAATGGAATCAGACATGGTATAATTGGCGTAAATCCGCGACAGCTGGGACAGTGGATAACAGTGCATTGAATCAACCTGTGAAGAAAGAGAACGGATCTCAACAAAAGGTGAAAGTTAGTAATGAATTGATAAAACCTGAATTTAATCAGATTTTTAAAAATAATTTTCTTTTCCCTATTTCACCTAAAATTTTGAGTAATCAAAAAGTAGCAGAATTTGGCAATACAACAGAACAGTTTTCGTTTATTGACCTAACACATTGGGGGTATGCGTTTGGAACAAGAACTATAAATGGAGTCTCTGCTCCAGCATTTCGATTAGTCAGAGGAAACGATAGTAAAGCTGTATCACCAATTACCCAAAACGAAACTCAGTACAAAGAAGAAATAGATAAATTAATTACTGATTCACAAACAATACTTGCTGGTGCTAGTATGGCCATATTAAATGCAATGCTAGGCTTATTGGTTAGTGTTATAGCTACACCAACAGCTGGGAGTATAATCTATGGACTATTAACGGGATTATGTGATGCGGCTGGAGCCCCTGATCCTAAAGGGTTAATTGCTGTTGTAAGCGATTATATCTCGGTGACTCACAAAATTGAAGTCTTATATAATTCAAGTCAAGGATATTAATATGTTATTTATCATTATTTCAATCATATTCATCGTTCTCCTCATTATTTTCCCTCTTATCACTCTTTGGATACTTGTAAGTAAAGACATCGAAAAGATAGAAAAAACTTCTACGGCCAGCGCAAATATTTCAAATCGTTTAAAAAAGATAAGAAGAGAAAATATTATCTGGAAAATCCTTTTGGTTCTAACTTCCATCTGGGCTATTTATAGTATTATCCACGAAAAATCGCTTAGCTCCCTAATATATCTAATTTACCCAATCGTTATATTTTTGATTATGCAAAGATATAAAAAAGTCTATGTAAATCTTAAGGATAAGAAATAAGTAACTGATATTAAATATTTGATTGCATGTTACCAGACGGATGCTGATAATACCTCAAAAGCCTTTGGTGTACTGATTGCAAGTCAACCCCACTTTATTGAATTACCCTAACAAGAATGCGAGGAAAAATGAAAACAAGACTTTATATTTCGATTGCTCTCCTATTCGCATTATTAACTTTTCTGATTTACCTGTATATTTTATGGGGAGGTATGGATACACTTATTTATATCATTGGCACAATAATTACTATTTTAGGAATATATTTTGTAGATCTAAAACGTGTAAAGCTTGAAAAGCCGATAGCAGTAACGGACGTTGAAAATTCTGAAGAGGGAAGCACCTCAGAGCATGACATGAAGAGGTTAAGGTTATCTTTCGTTCCAATACCAGCTTTCATTATCACTCTTATATTAGCTCTGGCTGGAACAATAACATTACAGCTTATTTATCCAATTGACGCCATTACTCTGGAGGGCCATATTTTTACCTTCCTCACTCTCTTTCTTTCCTTTGGCGGTCTCTTGTCATCTGGCTGGGCTATTCTCAGATTTATTACAAATAACCAAAAAACTTATACACTCAGTCAACGTCTTTGGTTTATCTTACTTGCCGTCATCGGTATAATCATAATCATCTTGCTTTGGCCGATTGTTTTCCATTGATACTTGATACTATGACTTTCCCCTGTACTTACGTATAGTTAGAATTGTTTACACAAACCTTTGAACCTACCCGAAAAGAAAATGTAATCTCACAAAGCCTCAATAAAAAAACTTTAGTTCTTATAGAAAACTAAAGTTTTTTTACATTTAAAATATCTATACAGAGAACGCTAACAACTGCTTTAAAATAATTGTGTAAGCGAATGCAAAAAAACTTGACTTCTGACTTTAAAAGTGCTAATCTAAATATAGAAACGTTTCACTAAATAAAATTTGCTTTGACAAATTCAAAAGGAGAATTTATGAAAACTTGGAAAAAACTTTCGCTTGCGAGTGCAGTGGCTCTTTCTACTCTTGCACTGACAGCTTGTAGCTCAACAGCTAAAAAAGAAACTGTTACATTGACCTATGCGAACTGGAATCTAGGTACAAAAGCACAAAATGGTATTGAACGCCAACTTATCGCGGCTTGGAATAAATCACATCCAGATGTTCAGGTGACCATTGATGAAAAGCTTTCAGGAGCAAGCAAGTATGTAGACACTTTAAGTACAGAAGCCTCTGCCGGTAAATTGCCAGATGTCTTCATGAGTGCTTCGGTTTCAGATAACGATACTTCAGGTTGGGCTTATGACTTGACGAAGATTGAGGGAGGAGATACAGAGTTTAATTCTCTTTCTCAGGCTGTCAAATCTTCTACATTGATTAAAGGAAAAAATGTGGCCGTGCCATTTGGCGAGTCTATGATGGGATTCTTTGTGAATAATGACTTGCTTAATCAGTTAAATCTAACCGTGCCTACTGAAAAAACAAGTGTATCAGACTGGGTAAACTTGGTTAAGAAATCGACGAATCTATCTCAGAAGACGGTCGGTGTATCAGAAGCTCCTTCCTTTGCAGATTGGATGCCAGGCGAGATAAACTCTTCTGTTGGAATGTTCACCTATGCCAATGGCAAGGTTAATTTAGCTGACAGTTCGATGTCGCAAGCGATGTCCTATGCGGCCGATCTTGGAAAGAATGGTTATTCCTTTGCTCAATTAACAGCCGATCAACAAAAGACTCTATCAGGTGGAACAGATGCAAATGCAGCCTTTAAAAAGGGAGAAGTAGCCTTTCTATACAATGGAACCTATGCAGCCGCTGATTTACAGTCTGGTGCAAACTTTAACTATAGCTTTATGGGCTTACCTGGTGGGCGTGAAGATCTAGAGCTTGACTATACGATGGTGTCAAAAAATACCAAACATGCTCAAGATGCCTATGACTTTGCAAAATATATGGCTTATGGTGAAACAGGTTACAAAGAACGTCTTGCACTGACAAAGAAAGCTGGTACACAGCCTGCTTATCTTCCATTGACAGCCAATAAGACATTGCTAGCAGATTACTGGAAGCTTGTTTCAGTACCAGGCATGTCTGATGTCGTTGCAAACACAGATAAGGCAATGGTTGATCCAATTAAAACTGTTCCCGGTTATATCAATGCACGTTGGGCTGCAGCAACAGGACTCAAAGTAGCAGATAAAGACAATGCGACCATTGGTGACATTGTCAATGCAGCAGGTCTTGGACAGGTAAACTGGTCTGACTATGCTTCCCAGCTCCAGACTTTGTCACAGAAACAACTGGACGATGCGTCTGCTAAGCTAAAATAAATCGCAGTTGGGGCGTAGTTTAAAGCTGCGCCTTATTTTTTTGGAAATTAGGAAATAATGAAGAAAAAGAAGATATTAGCTTTTTATATAGCCCTGATTTTGGGGCTAGCTTGCATCATTTCTGGAGCTGGCAAGGCGGACACGACTACTTTATTATTAAATAAAAAATATAGTAGCTGGCTATCCAGTCAGACAACTGTATTGAGTAAGAAAGAAGCTCAGGTAAGCCTGATTGGAAATCCAGACTCAGCTTTAAAAGAAGGACAGGCGGTTAGTTATAGTGTAAATGCCCCGAGTGATGGACTTTATCGTATTGCTTTGGCTTATCTTTCAAGAACAAATTCTCTCATCAGCCCTGAATTTTCAGTGCAGATTAATGGGGCTTTTGAATATTATGAGGCACAGAATATCACAGCGCCAACACTTTGGAAAGATAAATCTAACCATTTTTTGACAAATGAATCTGGAGATGATCTCGTAGCGGAGCAAGTAGTTGATGAAAAATCTAACCATATTATTCTCAATGACGCAAGCTATGATCAGCAAAATGGTCTTCTTTTCTATTTTCATGCAGGAAAAAATGAACTGACTTTGACGATGACAGCTGGAGATTTTCAGATAAATAATCTGGAGGTGATTGCGGGAAAAAGTCTTCTACCAAGTTATGAGAGCTACAGAAAAACATTTCCAAAGTCAGATTCTAGCTCGACTCTCAAAAATTTGATTACATTTGAGGCTGAAAATACATCCTTCAAAGACACTTCTTATGCCCAACCTCAGCGTATGAAAACTCCCTTAGTCAGTCCCTACTCTAGTAAGGAACAGTTATTTAATGTCTTTGGAGGTGATAGCTGGAAGGATTCAGGACAAGCTGTCAGTTGGGAGTTTAACGTAGATAAGGAAGGTCTTTATACATTAACTGTCAAAAATCAACAAAATAATAATGGCAAGGCAGTCTTTCGGACGATTGCAATTGATGGAAAGACTCCATTTTCAGAGCTTCAGGCCTATCGTTTTGATACAAATAGTGACTGGACAAATACGACTTTAGAAGCCGAAACTCAGGCTAAAGCTAACTATCAGTTTTACTTTAGCAAGGGAAAACATACCTTGACTATGACCGCAACAGATGCACCAGTTTCAAGTCAAATTAATAAATTGGATGAAACGATGAAAGAAATCAATGATCTAGGTCTTCAAATCCAAAAATTAACTGGAAATAGCAACAATGCAAATTATCAATGGAAGCTGTCGGATTATATTCCAGATATTAACAGCAAACTGTCAAACTGGCTTCGTGATTTAGCAGATATCCAGAGAACAACTGAAAAAATTTATGGCAGCCAAAATAGCAAAGCACAGGAGCTTGTGCAGCTCAAACTCGTGATTGCACAGCTCAAAGGACTTGCGAAATCTCCAGATCTTTTACCATCTAAGTGGGCAGATTTATCACAGGGCTCAGCCTCTGTCACCAATACATTGGCGACGATTGAGCAGGATATGCAGGCCCAACCGCTCACGATTGATAAATTTTACCTGTCAGCTGGTGAATCAATTCCCTCTGCAAAGGTCAGTTGGTGGAAATCATTTACGAGTAGCATTGCAGAATTCTTTTCAAGTTTTGGAAAGAGCAAGCAGGCAAATCCCAAGACTAGAAACCAAAAAACAGTACCAGTTTGGGTC
>JAIRUS010000088.1 GCA_031254295.1 Streptococcaceae bacterium
CACTAGTATTACTTACTTGATTTTTTTATATTTTTTTGTTATAATCTTTAAGTTGAACTCAGCAGCCAAATAGGGAGCGCGTCCACATTTCACCACTGTAAAGTAGCTAAGCTGTCATGAGAAGATGGAATGCACGCACCTCAAGTTGGTCAAGTTCTTCAAATCAAAATTTGAGGAGGACATTTATATGTCACGTTATACAGGTCCATCATGGAAACAAAGCCGTCGCTACGGCATCTCACTCACTGGTTCAGGCAAAGAGCTTGCACGTCGTAACTATGTACCAGGTCAACATGGTCCAAACAATCGTTCAAAGCTTTCTGAATACGGTTTGCAACTTGCTGAAAAGCAAAAACTTCGTTTCAGCTACGGTGTTTCTGAGCGTCAATTCCGTAATGCTTATGTAAAAGCAACTAAAATCAAAGGCGGAACAGTTGGTTTCAACTTCATGCTTTCACTTGAAAGCCGTTTGGATAACGTTGTTTATCGTCTTGGTCTTGCAACGACTCGTCGTCAAGCACGTCAATTCGTAAACCACGGTCATATCTTGGTTGATGGCAAGCGCGTTGATATCCCTTCATACTCTGTAACTCCAGGTCAAGTGATTTCAGTTCGTGAGCGTTCATTGAAAGTTCCAGCTATCGTTGAAGCTGTTGAAGCAACTCGTGGACGTGCTGCTTTCGTAGAATTTGATAGCGAAAAGTTGACTGGTAAATTGGTTCGTATGCCTGAGCGCGATGAAATCAATCCAGAAATCAACGAAGCGCTTGTCGTTGAATACTACAACAAAATGATGTAATTGTTGTCCTTGCTTACAAGGCACAAGGTATCACAAGTGGAGCTTCCATTATGGGGGCTCTTTTTACATGAATTAATAGTTAAGAGGTGTCATGGATAATCTAACTCAAATTGCAGATTCACTTCAAATCTCCATCAAACAAGTTCAAACAGTGCTTGACCTAACGGCAGAAGGAAACACGATTCCTTTTATTGCGCGTTATCGTAAGGATCAAACTGGAAGTCTTGACGAAGTTCAGATAAAAACGATTATTGATCTTAATGATACAATAAACAAGTTAGCCGATCGTAAGCAGGCAGTTTTGGCTAAAATCGAAGAGCAAGGAAAATTAACAGATAGTCTAAAGGCCACAATTGAGGCTGCTGAGAAGTTATCTGAGGTTGAAGACTTATACCTTCCCTACAAGGAAAAACGTCGTACGAAGGCAACCATTGCGCGTGAGAATGGTCTGTTTGATTTGTCACAGCTGATGGTAAAAAATGCTGTCAATATAAAAGTTGAAGCAGAAAAACTTGTAAATGAAGTTTTTCCAACGGTAGATAAAGTCCTGCAAGGCGCAATTGATATTCTCTCGGAAATGATTTCTGAGGCAGCTCCGCTGCGTAACTGGGTACTATCAGAAATTAATCGCAACAGTCGCATAAATTCAAGTCTAAAAGATGCCAACCTTGATGGAGAAAAACAGACTTTTCAAATTTATTATGACTTCTCAGAGGCGGTTAGTGAGCTTCCAAATCATCGCGTGTTGGCCCTAAATCGTGGCGAGAAGCTTGGGATTTTGGCGGTTAAGTTTGAACATAATCAGGATAAAATTACGCGCTTTTTTGAGTCAAGATTTGCAGCGCAAAGTAATCCTTACATGAAAGCGGCCATTAAAGAAGCAACGAAGAAAAAGATTGTTCCCGCAATGGAGCGTATTGTGCGTGCAGAGCTCAATGAAAAGGCTGAAATTTCAGCTATTGAAGTTTTTGGACATAATCTGAAAAACTTGCTTATGGTGGCGCCTCTTAAAGGTTATACAGTTCTTGGTTTTGATCCTGGCTATAAAAATGGCTGTAAGCTAGCGGTAGTAGATGCGACAGGGAAGTTCTTAGATGCAACGGTGATTTATCCGACAAAACCTGCTTCGGCTGCAAAAATTGAGGCTTCGAAAAAGGAACTAGCCAGTCTGATTAAGAAATATAATGTAGACATGATTGCCATCGGAAACGGAACGGCCAGCCGAGAATCTGAAAGTTTCGTTGCTGAAGTCCTCAAAGATTATAAGTTCGACAAGACATTTTATGTCATTGTCTCGGAGGCAGGCGCTTCAGTTTACTCAGCAGGAGAAGTGGCGCGTCAAGAGTTTCCAGACTTGTCAATTGAAAAACGCTCGGCTGTATCTATTGCGCGTCGTCTGCAGGATCCATTGGCTGAACTTGTCAAGATAGAGCCCCAAGCGATTGGGGTTGGGCAATATCAACATGACGTATCAGAGAAGAAGTTAGCCGAGAATCTGGACTTTGTCGTGGAAACAGTGGTAAACCAAGTAGGTGTCAATGTTAATACAGCCAGTCCCTCATTGCTTTCTCACGTGGCAGGGCTGAATGACAGTCTTGCCCAAAATATCGTAAAATATCGTGAGGAAAATGGCGCATTGACAGCTCGAAAAGAGTTGAAAAAAGTTCCTCGTCTTGGAGATAAGGCTTTTGAGCAAGCTGCAGGCTTCTTACGGATTCCAGAGGCAAAGAACTATCTTGATAATACAGGAGTTCACCCTGAGTCTTATGGACTTGTTAAAGAGATGTTTGATTTGCTAAAAATTGATGAAAACTCAGCTTTAGATAAACTTGCCTCGGTAGATGTTGCGGATTTGGCAATCAAATTGAATGTTGGACAGGAAACTTTGGTGGATATTATTGAAAATCTCCTTAAGCCTGGTCGTGATTTGCGTGACAGCTTTGACGCTCCAATCTTACGTCAAGATGTCCTCTCAATCAAAGATTTGTCTATCGGTCAAAAACTTGAAGGGGCTGTTCGTAATGTTGTGGATTTTGGCGCCTTTGTAGATATCGGGCTTCATGATGATGGGCTGGTTCATATTTCAGACCTATCTAAGAATTTTGTCAAAAATCCACATGAGGTGATTGCGGTAGGACAAATTGTGACAGTCTGGGTGAAGTCGATTGACATTAAGCGAGGCAAGATTAATTTGACCCTGCTTGATCCAAGAGGGTAAATATTATATGAAAACAAAGTTTAAAGCTGTTATTTTTGATATGGATGGCGTTCTGGTAGACACAGAGAGATTCTTCCATCAGAAACGCTTAGATTATATTCAAAGTCTAGGGATTGACACATCGGATTTTTCAAAATCTTATTTTGCAGGCGGTCGGATGCAGGATATGTGGCCTAAGTTACTTGGAGAAAGCTATCATGAAGCTGATGTTGAGAAACTCCAGCGCGATTATAAAGCTTTTAAAGAAGCGACGAATTATTCATATAAAGACTTATTGTTTCCAGGCGCTGTGAGCTTGCTCAGTTTTTTGCAACAATCTGATTATAAACTCGCGATTGCTTCGAGCTCAGATCATCAGCAAATAGAGCGTTGCTTTAGAGAAGCAAATCTCGGTCGATATTTTGATGAGGTATGCTCAGGTGAGGATTTCAAAGAAACCAAACCTCATCCGGAAATCTATTTGACGGCCATGGCAAAACTTGAAGTGACAGCTGAGGAAACTCTTGTCATCGAAGACTCAACTATGGGAATAGAAGCAGGAAAAGCTGCAGGCGCAACAGTTTGGGCAATCCGAGATAATTTCTTTGGCATGGACCAGTCTCAAGCAGATCTGCTAGTTGATAACTTAGAGGGAATCAGGGAAAAACTTGCTGACAAATAGTGAATTGACGGACTTTGTAAATAAAATCAGTCTAGAGAGCTTTAATCGGACTTTTAAGCACAAGGCTTTTTGGAACTCTCGCTTGCGAACGACAGGTGGGAGGTTCTTTCCTAAAGATGGTCATCTAGACTTTAATCCTAAGTTTGCTGAGCATCCAGATTTTGTCAAAATTATCTTACACGAACTCTGTCATTATCATTTATACTATGCGCATGCAGGCTATAAACATGAAAATAGAGATTTCAAAATTCTCTTACAACAGGTTGGTGGAAGTCGTCATGCACCAGCTTTAACCCCGCGTAAAATAAACTATTTATACAGTTGTGAAAACTGTGGACAAGAGTATCCGCGACAAAGAAAAATTGACACACGAAAATATCGTTGCGGAAAATGTCGAGGAAAGCTGAAGCGAGTTATCCGGAAAGTGTAAAATCATAAAACAAAAAGTCATCAACTATGATGACTTTTTGTTTAGTTTATTTATCAGGTGACATAACCATTGGAACCACTAAAGGTTCACGCTCAGTTTCGCGATAGAGGAATGGCCCAAGTGCGTCGCGCATGGCACGTGCAACTCCAGCTTCGTTGATTCCCTCTTCGTTTAGAGCAGAACGAATGGCATTGAATAAAACGCGTTGTCCACTCCGGATAAGGTCGCCAGACTCACGCATATAGATAAAACCACGACTGAGCAAATCTGGGCCTGCTACGATTTGCTTGTTTGCGATGTCAACATTGGCAACTGCAATGACGATACCATCTTCAGACAGTTCATGACGGTCATGAAGTACGGCATTCCCGATACCACCAATGTCATTTCCGTCAACATAGATATCGTCTGCACGGAAGTGATCAGCGTAGCGCGCCGTGTCGTGTGTTAAGGCTAAAACGTCACCATTGGCATGAATGAAGCAATTTTCCTTTGGCACACCTGTATCTTGAGCAAGACCTGCATGAATCTTAAGCATTCGATATTCACCGTGGATTGGCATGAAAAACTTAGGTTTAATCAAGCGAAGCATCAATTTTTGCTCTTGTTGTCCACCGTGTCCAGAGGTGTGAATATTGTTCATCTTACCGTAAATAACCTCAGCGCCAGCCTCAGAAATAGTATTGATCAGTTTATTGACACCACCAGTATTTCCAGGGATTGCATTTGATGAAAAGACGACTGTGTCACCTGCTTGTAAGGTAATGTGACGATGCATGCCATTTGCAATACGGCTAAGCGCCGCCATTGGTTCTCCCTGAGACCCAGTACACATGATAAGCAGTTCATCTGATGGAACTTGATTGACCTCAGAAGGGTCAATAATTGTCCCTTCTGGTGCATGGATATAGCCAAGTTCGAGGCCGTTTACAACGGCTTTTTCCATAGAACGTCCGAAGACAACTACTTTTCGACCAGTTTTTACAGCTCCGTCAATGGCTTGCTGTAGGCGGAACATATTTGAGGCAAAACTTGCAAAAATAATACGTCCTTCGATACGCTCGAAGATATTGATGATATTTGCGCCAACCACTTTTTCAGAGTTTGAGAAAATTGGGATTTCTGCGTTTGTTGAGTCTGACATGAGAAGAAGAACGCCTTCTTCGCCAAGTCGCGCCATTTTATGTAGGTCAGCTGGCTCACCAACTGGTGTAAAGTCGAACTTAAAGTCACCAGTTTCTACGATGACACCTTCAGGCGTATGAACAGCAACAGCCATTGGTTCTGGAATAGAGTGAGTTGTACGGAAAAAGTCCACCCACATGTCACCACCGAATTTTAATACTGAATCGGCATTGATTTCAAAGAGCTTGGCGTCACGTAGAAGTCCATGTTCTTCAAGTTTTCCACGAATCAAAGCGAGTGATAAAGGGCCCGCATAGATTGGAAGATTAACCTGCTTTAAAAGCCAAGGGATTCCTCCGATATGATCCTCGTGTCCGTGAGTAATGACAACCCCCTTGATGCGATCTTGGTTTTCGACAATGTAATTGTAATCGGGAATGATGTAATCAATGCCGAGAAGATCATCGCCAGGGAACATAACCCCTGCATCAATGATGATAATTTCATCTTTGTACTCAACGCCATAGCAGTTCTTACCAATTTCGCCAAGTCCGCCCAAAGCGTAAACTGCTACTTCATTGGATTTAATTTTTAATTTTGTAGGCATTCAGCCTCCTGTTTTTTTATTTCTCTTACTTTTATTTTAGTTATAAGTGGAAGTAGAGTGGTATTTGTTTTAATACAAAAAACGCTATCAATAAAGTAACAAAACACTAATTGACAGATTTTTAGTTATTTACTTTTAATCTAATTTTTTATTACTATTTAATCTCAGTTAACTCGTAAAGGCCGTTTTCTTTTTCGTATTCAAGGGCTGTATCACTCAAAGCGTCCATGAATTCAATACGATAATTTGTTTTTGACATAATCAATTCACGCAATTTGATTGTGCCTTCAAGAACTTCTTTTGCGTCAACTTCAACGTACATAGTCCTAGTGTTTTCGCGGCGTGGTGTTGTATTTTTGTTCTCCTGATAAAAAACTTTAAAAATCATATGAATTCTTTCTTTCCTTGTCTGTCTATTTATTCTACTAAGTTAATTCTGTATTAATTCTGTCTTTTGCAATTAGCTCTATTTTACCATATAATGAATAGATATGAAAGTCTTAGCTTTTGATACTTCCTCGATTGCCACTTCGGTTGCAATCTGTGAAGATGGAAAATTACTGGGCGAAGTTCTGTTGAATACTTCGCTGAATCACTCGGTGACCTTGATGCCAACGATTGATTTTTTGATGACGCAAGTTGGTTTAAAAGCAAGTGACCTAGATAGAATAGCTGTTGCACAGGGACCGGGTTCTTATACTGGTTTGCGAATTGCCGTGACAGCTGCGAAAACTTTGGCTTGGACTTTGAAGATTGATTTGGTTGGACTGTCTAGTTTACAAGCGATTGCTGCGCGTGTAAAGTCAGAGGCTTTAGTGATTCCACTGATGAATGCACGCCGTGGCATGGTCTATGCAGCCGTTTATGAAGCAGATAAGCAAGTGGTTGAGGATCAGCATATTGCCTTAGCTTTATTGTTGGAAAATCTTGCACAGTCTTATTCAGATTCTGAAGAGCTTGTCTTTACAGGAGAGGCAGAGATGTTTAAGGATGAAATCTTGGCTACTTTTCTTGGGGCTAAAATTTTAGATGAAGCACCAGAAAATCTACCATCAGCCTTTGAAATCGCGAGACTGTCTGAAAATTTAGAGCCGACAACGAGTGTTCATGATTTCAACCCGATTTATCTAAAAAAAGTCGAAGCAGAAGAAAAATGGGAGGCAGCGAGTGGACTTGTGGCAGATGATAAAGACTTGGTTTCACGCGTTTAAGCCTTCTGAAATTAGTCCTTTAAGTTTCAAAAATTCTCCTGAAATGAGCTTTCGCTTTGCTGGCGAAGAAGACATCAAAGATTTACTCTCAGTCGAGCGCGATGTTTACGAAGATATCCCATGGACAGCCAGTCATTTCAAGTCTGAAATTGTGACGAATCGCTTTTCAACATTTATAGTGGCTGAATCTTCTCAAATTATAAAAGGCTATATTGGCTTGCGTTGGGATAGAAAATTCAGCAATCTTCATATTTCAAACTTCATTGTAATGAAGTCTTGGCAACATAAGGGAATAGGTACACAGCTCTTTGATTATGCCCTAGAATTTGCAAAGATAAATGGCATTGGTAAAATGTCTCTTGAAGTTGGGCGCGATAATCAAGAAGCTCAAGGCTTTTATAGAAAACGTGGCTTTGAAAGTATCCAGATATTGGAGAGTTACTATGCTGACGGAAGCGATGCAGTTGAGATGGAGAAAGTCTTATGAGAATAGTTGACAATTGCTTGATTACAGATAATGAACAACTTGCGTCAGAAATCTATAAGATTCTCTCAAGTTGTTATCTCAAGTCCCCATGGTCTATTCAGCAGATTCTCAGTGATATAGAAATTCCAGAAAATCTTTATTTCTTGGCTTATGATGATAAAAATCTACTGATAGGATTTATGGCAACGCAAGCTATAATAGATGAGATGGAAATTACAAATATCGCAGTCTTACCTAATTATCGCCGTCAAGGAGTTGCTCAGTCTCTGTTTAATCAGGTATCAGAATTTTGTGGGACTTTGTTTTTAGAAGTTCGCGAGGGAAATAAGGCAGCCCAAAAACTTTACGAGAAATTTGGCTTCGTTGAATTTAATCGACGGAAGCACTATTATACGAATCCAATGGAAGATGCATTATTATTTAAGAAAGAACAAAACTCATGAAAGATATCTATATATTGGCAATTGAATCCTCATGTGATGAGACCTCAGTTGCCATATTGAAAAATGGTAATGAACTTTTAACCAATATCATTGCGACTCAAATTGCCAGTCATAAACGCTTTGGCGGAGTCGTACCAGAAATTGCTAGTCGTCACCATACTGAGCAGATTAGCTACTGTATCGAGGCCGCGCTTGATAGTGCCGAAGTTGCGGTAGAAGAACTTTCAGCTGTAGCAGTCACAGAAGGACCAGGTTTAGTTGGAGCTCTCTTAGTTGGTATGACGGCTGCTAAAGCATTTGCGTGGGCACATGGTTTGCCCTTGATTGCGGTAAATCATATGGCTGGACATTTGATGGCAGCGAACCTGCCTGACTCTGATGGCTCAATTGAATATCCTTGTCTTGCCCTGTTGGTGTCTGGTGGCCATACTGAGCTTGTCTATGTCGCAAGTGAGGGGGATTACAAGAAAATCGGAGAAACTCGAGACGATGCTGTCGGTGAAGCTTACGATAAGGTTGGGCGTGTCATGGGCTTGACCTATCCCTCTGGCAAGCTTATTGATGAGATGGCGCATCAGGGAAATGATATTTATAACTTTCCACGTGCCATGATTAAAGAACCAGGTTATGAATTCTCATTTTCAGGTTTGAAATCAGCCTTTATCAACCTAGTGCATAATGCTAAACAAAAAGGTGAACCTCTTGACAAAGTCGACCTTGCAACAAGTTTTCAGGCAGCTGTACTCGATATTTTGATGGCAAAGACTAAAGCGGCTTTAAAAGAGTACCCAGAGATTAAAACTTTAGTTGTTGCAGGTGGTGTCGCAGCCAATCAGGGCTTACGTGAGCGCTTGGCGCAAGAAATTACAGATATTAAAGTGATTGTACCGCCCCTCAGACTATGTGGAGACAACGCAGGCATGATTGCGGCAGCGGCTTATACAGAATACAAAAAAAATAACTTTGTTGAGCTAACAGAAAATGCCTTTCCGAGTTTGGCTTTTGATGTAATGGATGAGTATTAATATTAATTAAATGATTAGAATGGGAAATCAAAAATGATGAAATTTACTTTTACTTTGAGCAATGGCATGACCTATACTGAAGAATTTGATAGTCCAGCTGATTTTATTGTGGCTCAACTTGCAGATTTTGATGTTCTTCCCGATGAGGGCAAAATAATTGACCTGGAAGTTGCGGGTGAAAAGCTTAGTTTTGAAGGCACAATCTTAGACCTCTATAATAAATACGCCTAAAATGGTGAAAAGTCTTCTCATTGCAGGCTATTCAGCCTTTGATTTAGGGATCTTTAAAGAGACAGACCCGAAGCTTCACATTATAAAAAAAGCCATTGACGAACGCCTAGAAAATTATCTGGGAGATGGTCTCGAGTGGCTTATTTTTGGTGGCAACTTAGGTTTTGAGTTTTGGACCTTGCAAGAGGCTCAAAAATTCCGTGAAGAATATGGCCTAAAACTGTCGACGATCTTTCCTTTTGAAACGCATGGTCAAAATTGGAACGAGGCAAATCAAGAAAAGCTAGGCTTCTTTAAGCAAGTTGATTTTGTCAAATACAGTTTTAGACAGTATGAAAAATCAGCTCAATTTCGAGCCTATAATCAATTTTTGATTGAGAATACCGATGGCGCATTAGTCTTGTATGATTCAGAAAATGAAACGAAATTACATTTTTTGATTGATTTGATGAAAGAATGGCCAGATTATTCAGTAGATTTTATTACATTTGACGATTTACAGAATATAGCTGAAAATGAAAACAGCGATTAAGCTGTTTTTATTTTTTTTATGAGAGATTATCCACGTTGGTGACTGCCTTGCTTTCCATGAACGAGCTTATAGTATGTTGGATAGGTAAAGTGGAGAATCGCAAGACCAAGTAACATGCCAGCGATAGTATCAGAAGGATAGTGAACTGCTAGGTAGATACGGCTAAACATAACGCTCAAAATAATAATTGAGGCCAAGATGCCAAGCAAAATTTTAGCAGGCAAGTTTTTCATGTGTGCGACCAAGATGAGAAAGAGTGCCCCCATAAGCATTGTGGCAAATACAGAGTGTCCACTTGGGAATGACTTGTCTGTTTCTGTGACGAGTTGGACAAGAGCAGGACGAGTTCGATTGACAATCTTTTTAATGACAGGGTTAAGACCAGCAGCAATGACAATCATTATGCCAAAGTAAATCGTGGCCTGCCAACGGTTTTTTTTCTTAAAAATGAGGATTAAGATTGCAATAATTCCAGCAAGGAATAAACCGCCACCAGGCCCAAAAATCCAAGTAATATCTTTCATGATTGGTGTCAAGGTGGCTGTTCTTAGACTGATAACTGCTTTTTGTATAGCTGTGTCATTGATGACGATATTCATTGGAGAATTTTGGAATTTCAAGCGGACGATGACAGCTAGAACTGCAAATAAAATCAGGCAGAGACTAGCTAGGCTATAGTGAAATTTTTTATGCATTTGAGTTAATTTTCCTTACTGTTTTGATGTCAAGACTGCTAACAATTGCACGGAGATAATTTTGCGCTTGATTGAAATCGTCTAGGCTAAATAAAGTCTGGTGACTATGAATATAACGTGCACAGACACCGATTGTGGTTGAAGGGATACCTTCGTTGGCTAGATGAGCTGCTCCAGCATCTGTTCCACCTTTGGCAATATAATACTGAGTTTTAATCTGGGCTTCGTTTGCAGTTGCTAAGAGGAAGTTTTTCATTTCTGGCAACATGATATGTCCAGGATCAAAAACACGCATTGTAACGCCAGCTCCCATTTTACCATTTTCGTCACCGAAAGTGTCAGCAGCTGGGGAACAATCAACAGCAAAGAAGAGGTCTGGATGAAATTTAGTAGTTGAGACCTTAGCGCCGCGCAAACCGACTTCCTCTTGCACATTTGCCCCGATGATTAAATCGACAGCCAGCTCTTTATTTTTTAGGAAATCAAGCAATTCAAGAACTTCCAAACAACCGTAGCGATTATCCCAAGCCTTCGCCATAACATTTTTGCCATTGGCAGAGAGGATTGTCTCAGTCTGGGGGACTATTACATCACCTTGGCGAACGCCAAAACTTTCGGCTTCAGCCTTGTCTGTAAAACCTCCATCAAAGATAATATCTGAGATGGCTGGCAATCCGATTTCCTTGCCGCCTCCTCGTGTGAGATGGGTGGGCATGCCAGCAGTGATGACTGGGATTTCTTGGCCAGTAGAAGTAAATAGAGTAAAGCGTTGAGCGCTTACTACCAATGGATTCCAACCGCCAAGACTTACGACTCTAAAAGTTCCGTCATTTTTAATTTGTGAGATTAAAAAGCCGACCTCGTCCATGTGGCTGGCAATCATAACGCGAGGCGCATCGCTAGCCTTTGATTTTTTGACGACAAAAATCCCTCCCAAGCCATCAAATTCAGGCTGATAGCCGAGTTCAAGCATTTTCTTTTCGAGATAGTCTCTCATTTTTTCTTCGTGACCACTGGTAGCCTGAATTTCAGTGATTTCTTTGATTTTTTCAAATAATGTCATTATGTCTCCCTCAAATATCTAAATATAAACATTTCTATTATAAACTAAAATATGATAGAATTTAAACATGGGAAAACTTTGGAAATTTGGCGTTGGCTTGGCAGTCGGCGCAGTTGCAGGAGTAGGGCTTTATCTTGCTTATCAGCAAAATGAAGATAAGCTTCGTGTAGAGTTGGTTGAAGCCGTTCGCGCATCTTTTGGCGATGAAGAGATTGATGTGGTTTGGCTCTTTGATGAACCAGTCCGCGACGGCGTATTTTCAGGCGGATTAAACCTTGCAGATGGTCGCTCGATTACATTTGAGATTGAGGAGAAATCCCAACGAATTATCCGAGAAGAGGTGCTGGCATGATTTTACCTGAAAATAAAGACAATCTCAATTTTTTAACAAAGCAAGAAGGAAAATTTGTTTTCTTCTTCACAGCAGCTTGGTGTCCGGATTGTACTTTTATTAAGCCTAAAATGCCGGAGATTGAGGCAGAAAATCCTGAATTTGAGTTTATTGAAGTAGATCGTGACGAATACATGGATCTAGCTCAAGACTGGGATATCTTTGGAATCCCTAGTTTTGTTGTTTTGGAAAATGGTCAGGAGATTGGCCGTCTGGTAAATAAAGCCCGTAAGACAAAAGAGGAAGTCAATAACTTTCTTGCGAGCTTTAAGTAAAAATTAGAAAATATAGCTTATTATGATTGCATTTTTTAATGAAAATATTGGAAACGTTTTGATGCTTGTAATGGCAGACAGCCAAGGTACAAAACTTGATTATGAACGTAAAGCAGATATTGCACGTGTTTTTCGTGAAGATACGGGAGAAACTGTAGGCTGGAATTTCTTCGGGAAGGAGTTTGAACGTAACGGTGAAGTCAAATTGACTGAAGAACAAGTTTGGAAACTTGAAGATGATATTACAGCTGCTGGCTTTGTTGACACTATTGAGGGAGAAGCCAGCTCGCAATTTAAAGTAGCAGAAATTGTGAAAATGGAAGATCATCCAGACTCAGACCATCTGCATATTTGCCAAGTCAATGTAGGTGATCCTGAAAACTTGGTTCAGATTGTGTGTGGTGCGTCAAATGCGCGTGAAGGTTTGAAGACTGTTGCAGTTTTACCTATTTCGATGATGCCAAATGGCGCTCTGATTTTTGACAGTAGCTTACGTGGGGTAAAGAGTTTTGGTATGCTCTGCTCTGCTCGCGAGTTAGAATTGGAAAATGCACCACAAGTGAGTGGCATTATCGAATTATCAGCTGATTTAGAGGTTGGTATGGATTTTAATACTGAGGAGATGTGGCATGGCTAAAATTTCAGTTGTAGTACCTTGCTATAATGAAGAGGAGAGTTTGCTTTTTTTCTTTGAAGCAATCGAGAAGATTCGTCCTCAGATTCCAACTGATTTTGAATATATTTTTGTCAATGATGGTTCGAGGGATAAGACACTAGAGGTTTTGCGTAAACTTCATGATGAGAATCCAGATTTGGTACATTATATTAGTCTTTCTCGTAATTTTGGTAAAGAGTCGGCTATTTATGCAGGGCTTATCGAAGCAACTGGAGATTATGTGACTTTGATGGACGCAGACTTACAAGATCCACCTGAAACGTTGATTGAAATGTACAGGATGTTACAAAATCCAGAAGTAGATTGTGTGGCCGCGCGGCGCTCAGATCGTTCTGGAGAGCCTTGGCTGCGGAGTGCATTCAGCCATTTATTCTATAAAATTATAAATAAAATTTCGGAAACTCCAATTATTGAAAACGTCCGTGATTTTCGTTTGATGAAACGTCAGATGGTAGATGCGATTTTAGAACTTGCAGAGTACAATCGTTTCTCAAAAGGGCTTTTCACATGGGTCGGCTTTAACACGGAATATGTGGCCTATGAAAATCATGAGCGCGTGGCTGGAGAAACACACTGGAATTTCTTTAGTTTATTAAAATATTCTCTTGATGCTTTCATTAATTTCTCTGAATTACCGCTTAATCTAGCAATCTATATGGGACTATTTGTTGTCTTTGTTGATATCATGGCGGTTCTCTTTGTGATCATTCGTGCATTTTTTTGGCATGATCCAGTAAGTGGCTGGGCTTCGACGATTACGATTATCCTTTTTGCCTTTGGAACAATACTTTTGATGCTTGGTATTATTGGTAAATACATTGCCAAAATATTCTCAGAAGTCAAAAATCGCCCGATTTATATTGTGAAAGAAAAAAAATAAGTTCGAGCAATCGAACTTTTTATATTTTTATTTTATTGAGAAATTTTAAAATTTATGAAACATTTTAAAGTTTTTTACGTATAGATAAGTAGGAGAGAAATTTCCGAATAAATTATTGGAGGTTTTATTTATGAATAAAACACTACTTATTGGTCGCCTAGTATCAAATCCAGAGCTGACAAAAACGTCTGCAGACAAAAGCTTAGTTCGTTCACGGATTGCTGTGACGCGACGGTATAAGGCTGCAAACGGCGATCGCCAAGCTGATTTTATTGATGTCATTATCTGGGGGAAAATTGCTGAAAACTTTGTGAGCTATGCCAAAAAAGGCAGCCTGATTTCGATTGAGGGAGAAATCAGAACTCATAGTTATGAAGACAAGAAAAATAAAAAAACATTACATAACTGAAGTGCTTTGCAACGCTTATAATTTACTCGAAAGTAAAGCAGCAGTAGCGCTACGAGAGGGTACGACCACTACAGAAGAAATGATATTAGCTGCTGAGGAGTTACCTTTTTAAGAAAGCGCATGAGAAAATTATTTTGAACTAAACCCTTGACTAAAATTGACCTTTGAGATAAAATAAGAATTATAAATTAGCAGTCGAATTAATAGAGTGCTAATGTAAAAAATTTGGAGGTAAAAAAATGTTAAAACCCTTAGCAGATCGCGTTGTTTTACGTGTTAATGAAGAGGAAGAAAAAACTGTTGGTGGCATTGTTTTGGCAAGTGCTGCTCAAGAGAAGCCGCGTACAGCAGAAGTTGTAGCTGTAGGCATTGGTAAACGTAGCGAAGATGGCAGCTTGATTCCACTTGAAGTCAAAGTGGGAGATGTTGTAGTTTTCTCTGAATATGGTGGCAGCAAGGTAAAGATTGAGGGAGAAGAGTTCCTCATTACGCGCGAAGCAGATTTGCTTGCAGTCTTGTAAGAAAAATTATTAGTTAAGAAGGTAGAAATAAATGGCAAAAGAAATTAAATTCTCGTCAGATGCTCGTTCATCTATTGTGCGTGGTATCGATATTTTGGCAGATACTGTAAAGACAACCCTTGGCCCTAAAGGACGCAATGTGGTGCTTGAAAAATCATACGGTTCTCCTCTTATTACAAACGATGGTGTGACAATTGCTAAAGAAATCGAACTTGAAGATCATTTTGAAAACATGGGGGCAAAACTTGTCTCAGAAGTTGCTTCTAAGACAAATGATATTGCAGGTGATGGCACAACTACAGCTACATTGCTCACCCAGGCTATTGTCCGTGAAGGCTTAAAAAATGTAACGGCAGGTGCGAATCCAATCGGTATCCGCCGTGGGATTGAGCTGGCAACAGAGGCTGCAGTAGGTGCCTTGAAGAAGTTAGCAATTCCAGTATCTGGAAAGTCAGCGATTGCTCAGGTTGCAACTGTTTCAAGCCGTTCAGAAAAAGTTGGTCAATATATCTCAGACGCAATGGAAAAAGTCGGCAGTGATGGTGTGATTACTATTGAAGAATCAAAAGGTATGACAACAGAGCTTGATGTTGTAGAAGGTATGCAGTTTGACCGTGGCTATTTGTCACAATATATGGTGTCTGATACTGAAAAAATGGTAGCAGATCTTGATAATCCATACATTTTGATTACAGACAAGAAGATCTCTAATATCCAAGAAATCTTGCCTTTGTTAGAGTCTGTTGTTAAAGCTGGCCGTGCGCTCTTGATTGTAGCAGATGATGTCGATGGAGAAGCTTTGCCAACGCTTGTATTGAACAAGATTCGTGGTACTTTCAATGTTGTTGCAGTCAAAGCTCCAGGCTTTGGAGATCGCCGTAAGGCTCAACTTGAAGAT
The DNA here is from genome assembly GCA_031254295.1 of Streptococcaceae bacterium. Classification (GTDB taxonomy): domain Bacteria; phylum Bacillota; class Bacilli; order Lactobacillales; family Streptococcaceae; genus Lactovum. The sequence continues at coordinate 15,578 of JAIRUS010000088.1, forward strand.
TTAGCTATTTTGACTGGTGGTACAGTGATTACTGAAGAGCTTGGGCTTGAACTAAAAGATGCAACGATTGAATCTCTCGGTAAGGCTGCTAAAGTGACTGTTGATAAAGACAAGACAACTGTAGTTGAGGGAGCTGGTGATAAAGCTACTCTAGAGCAACGTGTGGCGACAATCAAAGCTCAAATTGAGCAGACAACTTCAGATTTTGATAAAGAGAAATTGCAAGAACGCCTAGCTAAATTAGCTGGCGGTGTGGCCGTGATAAAAGTCGGTGCGCCAACCGAGGTTGAGCTTAAAGCGATGAAGCTTTTGATTGAAGATGCGTTAAATGCAACACGTGCTGCAGTGGAAGAAGGAATCGTTGCAGGGGGAGGTACAGCCCTTGTCAATGTTATCTCAGCGCTTGATAAGCTTGAACTAGAAGGTGATGCAGCAACGGGTGTTGCAATTGTCCGTCGTGCGCTTGAAGAACCTGTTCGTCAAATCGCTGAAAATGCAGGTTATGAAGGTTCAGTAGTCATTAACAAGTTGAAAGAACTAACAGAGGGCGAAGGTTTCAATGCCGCTGACGGTAGCTGGGTAAACATGATTGAAGCAGGGATTATTGACCCTGTCAAAGTTACGCGTTCGGCTTTGCAAAATGCTTCAAGTGTTGCGGCTATGGTCCTGACAACTGAGGCAGTTGTGGCAGAAAAACCAGAACCAAAAGCTCCAGCAGCTCCAGCTATGGATCCATCCATGATGGGTGGTTTCTAAATTTAACAAATTAACAAAAAACTTCATTCTAAAAGAATGAGGTTTTAGACTGAAGACAAAGTCCTCCGTTCCGCTACAAAAATTTAAAGAAAAGGGTGAGGCGAGCAAATGCTCGCCTCATTTGATAACCTTGACAGTCCACAGGACTGTCAAGCAGGCCGCGCGCGAGCCTTGCTAGTAGTCATCGACCATTTGCTCTATGTCGCTGAAGCGCTTAGGCAAATCGCAGTGACTAGCTAGAATGGACAACGGAGTCACGCAGTGACATAGTAGCTTTGCTTCCATCGCTAAATCGGGAGCCGAAGCCTCCCAATTTTCCTACTTGCACAGGCTTTTCTTTAAATTTTCTCCATTTCACTTATCTGATAAAAATGAATTCATTCTGCTGTGAAATCTCCTAAATTCTACTTTGTCTACATTCTAACCTCATTCAAAAGAATGAGGTTTTTTATACTTTTATTGAAAAATTTGAAAAGTATGAAATAGTTGCAATTTTTCTGATAATTTGATATGATAAATCTCAGTTACTTAGGAGGAAAAAGGATGAAATTATCGAAAAAAGTAATAGTAAATACACTTATGATGACGGCAGGACTCGCCTTACTTGCGGCCTGCTCTGCAGCCCCAAGTAGTTCGGCTGGTTCAGGGACTGCGATTGATAAGACAATCAAAATTGGTTATGACCTTGAATTGTCAGGTGGCATTTCTGCTTATGGAAACTTTGTCAAAAAGGGCGCTGACCTTGCAACAGAAGAGATCAATAAGTCAGGCGGAATTGACGGGAAGCAAATTGTTCTAAGCACCAAGGACAATAAGTCTGATAATGCTGAAGCCGCAACAATTGCCAGCAATTTGATTTCAAATAATAAGGTCAATGTGGTCTTTGGTCCAGCTGCCTCAGGCGGCGCCATGTCTGTTTTACCAACTGTAAGTAAGAGTGCAGTTCCAGTACTCTCACCGACGGCTACAGCTGATAACTACACAGTGACAAAGGGGAAAGTGAATAGCTATGCCTTTCGTAATGCCTTTCAGGATAGCTTCCAGGGTAAAGTGCTTGCTTCATATGCAGATAACACTCTGAAATCAAAAAAGGTGGTTATCTATTACGATAATTCTTCAGACTATGCAAAGGGAGTTGAAGCTGCCTTTGAGAAAAATTATTCTGGAACGGTGGTTGATAAGTTGACTTTTGCCTCAGGCGATACAGATTTTCAGGCTGCTCTTTCAAAGATCAAGTCTGAAAGTTTTGATACTATCATCATGCCAGGTTACTATGCTGAAACAGGGCTGATTACGAAGCAAGCGCGAGCTTTGGGAATCACGGCACCAATTCTTTCAGGAGATGGCTCATCTGACCCTACTTTTGTTCAATTAGCAGGGAATGCTGCCGCAACGAATTTCTATTATGTTTCTGGCTACTCTCCAGATGTGGCGCTTTCGAGTAAAACGGCAGATTTTGTCAAGGCCTACAAGGCGAAATACAATGAAGAGCCAAATATGTTCTCAGCTCTGGCCTATGACGGAATCTACTATATTAAGCAGGCAGAGGAAAACAGCCATGCAAAGACTTCAAAAGATTTAGCCGCCGCTCTTGCTAAGGTTAAGAGCTTTACAGGTGTAACAGGAGAAATGACCATTGACTCGAATCATAATCCAGTCAAGTCAGCCATCATGGTTAAGCTTGACAATGGAGCAGTAGCCTCAACAACGGTTGTTAAACCTTAAAGGCTACCTCTAGAAACTCAGAATTTCCGAGCTCGGCCAAATTTCTAAAATTCTTTGTCTTCCTCCTAGACTTACGCCAGTAAACCTTCGTCGTCAGTCCTTGACTTTTGAAGATCTAGCTCGACATCGAAAATAGCAGTTTTTAGAGGTACCCTAAAGAACTTCATTCATAAGATCGAGACGGGGGACAGACTCCGTCTCAGTTTTTTCTAAAAAGTTAGGAAATTATGCAAATTATTTTAAATGGCCTTATTTTAGGCTCGGTATATGCGCTAATTGCCTTGGGCTACACGATGGTCTATGGAATCATTAAGTTGATCAACTTTGCGCATGGTGATATTTACATGGTGGGGGCCTTTATTGGCTACTACCTGATTAATAACTTCCATATGCCCTTTTTTGTCGCTCTAATCCTTGCCATGATTCTCTGTGCCATTCTCGGGGTCATCATTGAATACTTGGCTTATCGCCCGCTGCGAAATTCGACGCGAATCGCTGCTTTGATTACAGCTATCGGTGTGTCATTCCTGCTTGAAAATGGAATGATCTTCTTGGTGGGGTCTGGTTCTAGAGCCTTTCCACAGGCTATCAAGATAGTCAAATATGAAGTTCTGGGAATGATGGTGACAAATATTCAGATCATGATTCTCTTGACATCACTTGTCCTCATGTTGCTCCTGCAATTCATCGTCCAGAAAACGAAGATGGGCAAGGCTATGCGCGCTGTTTCCGTGGAAATGGACGCTGCAAGACTGATGGGCATCAATGTGAATCAGACGATTAGCTTTACCTTTGCCCTAGGCTCTGCGCTAGCAGGTGCAGCGGGTGTGATGATTGGACTTTATTATGGCTCGATTGATCCACTGATGGGAATGGCGCCAGGCATCAAGGCTTTTATTGCGGCTGTGCTTGGAGGAATTGGAATTATTCCAGGAGCAGCATTGGGTGGTATTGTTATTGGACTGATAGAGACGGTTACCCAGTCTCTGCCAGGAAAGCTTTCCTTTGTCGCAGGCTACAAGGATGCTGTCGTGTATGTCATCCTGATTCTAATCTTGCTTGTTCGCCCATCTGGAATTTTAGGTAAAAATGTCAAGGAGAAGGTCTGATGAAAAAGAATTTAAAAGTTAATCTTGGCTGGCTGATCTTATTTGTTCTCCTTTATGCCCTGCTGACTGTCTTGATTCAATTTGGAATTTTCAACGATTTCATCGTGCAAATCATTACCCAGATTGGGATCAATATTATCCTAGCTGTCGGTCTAAATGTGGTCATTGGCTTTGCTGGTCAATTCTCACTAGGACACGCAGGTTTCATGCTCATCGGTGCCTATTCTGGTGCCATTATTGGAACACAGACGGGGACTTATCTGGGCTTCTTTCTAGCTATGCTCGTTGGCATGTTAATTTCTGGTCTGGCGGCGCTTTTGGTCGGTATTCCTACCCTCCGGCTGAAAGGTGATTACTTAGCCATTGCCACGCTGGGTGTAGCTGAAATCTTCCGAATTCTGGTCATCAATGGAGGAAGCCTGACCAATGGAGCCGCAGGACTGACTGGAGTTCCTCTCTTTACGAATTGGCAGATGGTCTTCGTCTTCGTGATTCTCACGACGATTTTGAGCCTAAACTTCGGACTTTCGGCCAATGGACGCGGCATCCGCGCGGTACGTGATGATGAAATTGCGGCCGAGTCAATGGGAGTCAATGCGACTAAGGTCAAGGTCTCTGCCTTTGTCTTTGGGGCTGTGACGGCTTCAATTGCAGGAACTCTTTATTCAGGATTTATTGGTACGGTCACGCCGAAGGATTTCACTTTCATGAATTCTGTCAATATTCTGATTATTGTTGTTTTCGGTGGCCTGGGCTCTGTGACAGGCTCAATTGTCTCTGCTATTGTGCTCGGCATTTTGAATATGTACCTGCAAGATTTTGGCTCACTGCGAATGATCATTTTCTCACTCATTCTGATTCTGGTCATGATCTTCCGTCCAGGCGGCCTCCTTGGAATCCATGAATTCCAACTCTCAAAGCTCATGAATCGCAAATCCAAAGCGGCTGAGGAGGTGAAATAATGGCTCTACTAGAAGTAAAAAATTTAACTCGAAAATTTGGCGGTCTCACCGCCGTTGACGATGTGAGTATGGAAATTGGGAATTCAGAACTGATTGGACTCATTGGCCCCAATGGGGCTGGAAAGACAACGCTCTTCAATCTACTGACTGGGGTTTATACGCCCACAAGCGGAATGGTGACGCTTGATGGAGAATTGTTGAATGGCAAGAAACCTTACAAATTTGCCTTGGCTGGCCTTTCACGAACCTTTCAAAATATTAGACTTTTCAAAGATCTGAGCGTTCTAGATAACATCAAAGTCGCGATAGATGCAGGCGGATCTTACGGCTTCTTTGCAAATATTTTGCGACTTCCCTCTTTCTATAAGCGTGAAGAAGCTAAGCAGAAAGAAGCGGTTGAGCTTCTGAAACTTTTTGAAATGGAAGAATTTAAAGACAGCTTGGCGCGTAATCTCCCTTACGGAGAACAACGTCGTCTGGAAATCATTCGCGCGCTTGCCAGCAAGCCTAAAATTGTCTTTCTGGATGAACCAGCCGCAGGTCTGAATCCGCAAGAAACAGCTGAGTTGACCAAGCTCATTCGACAGATCCAGCAGGATTTCGGAATTTCAGTCGTGCTTATTGAGCATGATATGAATCTCGTTATGTCGGTCACAGAACGCATTTATGTGCTTGATTATGGAAAACTTCTCGCTGAGGGAACGCCAGAAGAAATTCGCCACAATGAGGCCGTGGTCAAAGCTTATCTAGGAGGTACTTAATGTTAAAAGTAGAAAATCTCTCAGTCAATTATGGTCTTATTGAAGCCGTGCGTGACGTGACTTTTGAAGTCGAAGAGGGAGAAATCGTCACTCTGATTGGGGCGAATGGAGCTGGAAAGACGACCATTCTCCATACCATTTCAGGCCTTCTACGCCCAGCTCAGGGCAAGATCTCCTTTATGGGTCAAGAAATCTCAACAACCCTGCCCCAGAAAATTGTCAGTCAAGGGTTGTCTCAAGTTCCTGAGGGCCGTCACGTCTTCCCAGGCCTGACCGTTCTAGAAAATCTAGAAATGGGCGCTTATCTCAAGAAAAATCGGGCAGAGAATCAGGCTAACCTCAAAGAAGTCTTTGACCGTTTCCCACGGCTTGAAGAAAGAAAAAATCAAGATGCAGCCACACTGTCAGGCGGTGAGCAACAAATGTTAGCCATGGGCCGAGCGCTGATGTCCTCGCCCAAGCTCTTGTTACTTGACGAGCCATCAATGGGACTTGCTCCGCAGCTCATTCAAGAAATCTTTAACATTATCGTAGACATCCAAAAAAGAGGTACGACTGTCCTCTTGATTGAACAAAATGCCAAGCAGGCGCTCACTATCGCCGATCGCGGCTACGTCCTTGAGACAGGTAAAATCATCCTCTCAGGCACAGGTAATGAGCTGCTTCAGTCGGAAGAAGTGCAGAAGGCCTATCTGGGCGGTTAAGAAAGTTCTTGGGGATTTATTGTGTTCCGCTACGTAAGTTTAGTGGAAAATGCTCATAAAGCATTTTTTGCCTTTTATATCATGCTAGCTCATAAATCCCTAAAGGCTGTGCAGTCAGGCCACTTTCTGCTATAATGGTTATGAGAATTTCTCAAATAACAGGTTACATTTGCCTGAAGCAGGAAGAAGACGATGACAGAAAATAAAACTTTCTATATTACAACTCCAATTTACTATCCATCGGGTAAGTTGCATTTGGGTTCTACTTATACAACAATTGCTTGTGATGTTTTAGCGCGCTACAAGCGTCTGATGGGTTATGATACTTTTTATCTGACAGGCCTAGATGAGCACGGTCAAAAAATCCAACAGCGTGCTGAGGCAGCTGGACTTGATCCAAAATCTTATCTTGATCCAATGGCTGATGAGGTTAAGAGACTCTGGGCTTTGCTTGATATCAACTATGATAAGTTTATTCGGACAACCGATAGCTATCATGAAGAAGCCGTTCAAAAGATTTTTGAGAAGCTTCTTGCCCAAGGGGATATCTACCTTGGGAAATATGAGGGCTGGTATTCTGTATCAGATGAAGAGTTTTTCACTGAGAGTCAATTGGCAGAAGTTTATCGAGATACAGATGGAAATGTCATCGGTGGTATGGCGCCGTCTGGGCACGAAGTTGAAAAGGTTGAAGAAGAATCCTATTTTTTCCGTATGAGTAAGTATGCAGATTGGTTGCTTGAATACTATGAAGAGCATCCTACATTTATCCAGCCTGAAATCCGTAAGAATGAAATGGTCAATACTTTCATCAAGCCAGGACTGGAAGACTTGGCAGTTTCACGTACGACCTTTACTTGGGGAATTCCGATTAAGAGTAATCCAAAACATGTGATCTATGTCTGGCTTGATGCGCTCTTTAACTATATCACGGCGTTAGGATATGGCACAGATGATGACAGCCTTTATCAAAAATTCTGGCCAGGTGTCAATATGGTTGGAAAAGATATTCTGCGTTTCCACACCATTTATTGGCCAATTTTCTTGCATGCACTAGGCTTAGAGGCACCAACTCAAGTTTTTGGTCATGGCTGGTATCAGGTTGACGGACGTAAGATGTCTAAGTCTTTTGGAAATGTTGTTTATGCTGAGCCCTTGGTTGCGCGGTATGGTCTGGATCCTTATCGTTACTATATCTTACGTGCGATGCCCTTTGGAAATGATGGTAATTTTACAGCTGAGAATTACATTGACCGGATTAATTTTGATCTTGCAAATGATCTTGGTAATCTCCTCAATCGTACAGTGGCGATGATCAACAAATACAATGCAGGAAAAATCGAAAAAGGTGAAGCCAGTGAGTTCGATGTTTCCCTTGCTGAGGTTGCACAAACAAGCCTCAATAACTATCACGCCGCAATGGATAAGTTTGAGTTTTCGGTTGCTCTGTCAGAAATCTGGACATTGATTTCTCGGACAAATAAATACATTGATGAGACGGCTCCTTGGCAGCTTGCCAAGGCTGAAGAAGACAAGGCCAAACTAAATAATGTCTTATATCATCTGGTTGCCAATCTCCGTGTGGTAGCTGCGCTTCTACAGCCTTACATGCATGCGACAAGCGAAAAAATCTTTGCCCAACTTGGCTTGATAGAGACACAGATAGAGCTTGAAGGTTTGGAGATGGACTATGACTTTGTAAATCCTGTTGTTGCAAAGGGCGAGCCAATTTTCCCACGTCTTGATGTTGAGGAAGAAGTAGCTTACATAAAGTCAACGATGGATTCTGACTCTGATGGAGCTGCGAAAGTTGAATGGAAGCCTGAAGAAGTTGATTTGAACTTGACAAAAGACGAGATTAAGTTTGAGGATTTTGAAAAAATTGAAATCAAGATTGCTGAAGTAATCGCAGTTGAAAAAGTCGAGGGATCAGACAAGCTATTGAAATTCCGACTAGACGCAGGCGACTCGGAAAATCGTCAGATCCTTTCAGGTATTGCCAAGTTCTATCCAAAAGAGCAAGAACTAGTTGGAAAGAAACTACAAATTGTTGCGAATCTAAAGCCTCGTAAGATGATGAAAAAATACTGGTCACAGGGCATGATTCTCTCAACTGAAAGTCCAGATGGACAGCTTCGGGTCTGTGAAGTTGATGCAAGCGTGCCGAACGGTTCACTTATTGGATAAAATAAAAGCTAGATAAACATAGTAAAAATTAGCCTTTGGGCTGATTTTTACTATGTTTTCTCAAATCCCTATTTTTCACCGCTCCAAGATGTTTTTCTTGACTTTTTGATATAATATAAGTATGGAAAAACTAGAGGAATGCTTGAAAAATGATTTTGGGATCTTTTTTTCGGATTTTAAGTTACTTAAGACAGCTTTTACGCATTCGTCTTATGCGAATGAGAAGCATCTCCCAAAGACTGCAAGCAATGAGCGTTTGGAATTTTTGGGAGATGCGGCTCTGTCGCTGACGATTTCAGAATATCTTTATTTAAAATTCCCAGATAAGCAAGAGGGCGAACTATCCAAGATTCGTTCTTCTTTGGTGCGGACAGAATCTCTGGCAAAGTTCTCAAAAAAATGTGGTTTTGATACTTATATCTTACTTGGAAATGGCGAGGAGCAAACAGGTGGACGTTCTCGTGAGACGATTTTAGAAGATCTGTTTGAAAGTTTTCTGGGAGCACTTGTCTTAGATCAAGGATTTGAGGCTGTCAAAAAATTCTTGAACTTAGTGATGATTCCAGAATTTGAAGATGGTGATTTTATCGGTGTAACAGACTATAAAACAGCTCTACAAGAGCTTTTACAGACAAATGGTGACACAAGGATTGAGTACAAAGTTCTTGAAGAAGTTGGGCCGGATCACTTGAAAGAGTTCAAAATTGCCGTCTATGAAAATGGACTCCAACTCGGTACAGGAAAAGGTCATTCCAAGAAAGCGGCTGAGCAAGAGGCAGCAAAGGATGCCTTCAAAACTGCGATTAGGAGTAAAAAATAATGCACTTGAAGAGACTAGAAATTCACGGCTTCAAGTCTTTTGCTGACCGTACAAAAATTGAATTTGATCATGGGATTACGGCCGTTGTTGGTCCAAATGGCTCAGGAAAGTCAAATATCACTGAAGCACTGCGTTGGGCTTTAGGAGAGCAATCAGCCAAGTCACTTCGTGGTGGGAAAATGCCTGATGTTATCTTTGCCGGAACAGAGAAACGTAAGGCTCAGAACTTCGCCGAGGTCACGGCGCATTTTGATAATAGTGATCATTATCTTGACTCTGATGAGAAGGAAGTTGTGATTACACGTCGTCTCTATCGTAATGGAGATTCAGAGTTTCTGATTAATGGCAAGAAGAAACGATTGAAAGATATCCACGATATGTTTATGGATACAGGCTTAGGCCGTGATTCTTTCTCAATCATTTCTCAAGGGCGTATCGAGTCTGTGTTCAGTTCAAAACCAGAAGAACGCCGTGCAATCATCGAAGAAGCTGCAGGAGTTTTGAAGTTCAAAAGCCGTAAGGTCGAGACTGAGACAAAGCTCAAAGGAATGCAGGATAATCTTGACCGTTTAGAAGATATTATCTATGAGCTATCAGGACAATTACCAGCCTTAAAAGGTCAACGAGATGTGGCTTTAGAATTTCAGACTTTAGATGCGAGTCGTCAAAAATTAGCCTTATCAGCCCTGGTGGCGCATGTCAAACAAGCCCGCAAACAGTATGATTTGTCATCTGATACACTGCAAAATGTCACTTCAGACTTGCAAAAACTAAGTGAATCTCAAAAAGACTTTGAAGCTGAGCTTCAAAACCTGAAGAATCAACGAGATCAAGCAGAAAAAGATCGAGAAATCTTACAAAGTCAGGTACTACAATTAACAGAGCTGAAATCGGAACTTGAAAAGCAAATTGAGCGCTTTGACCGAGCTATGGAAGATCGGACGAAATCCGATCAGGCAAAAGCTGAACAGACTACAGATCTGACAAAGCAAAAATCAGAAGCCGAAATTCGTCTTGTAAGTAATAATGAAAAGCTTGAAATCTTGCAAGGTCAAAAAACAGACCTTGATGGAAAAATTCATCAGTTAGAAAAAGAACTGGCTGACTTTTCAGAAAGTCCAGAGCTTCAGATGGAAAAACTTCGTGAGAGCTATCTGAGTCTGGTGAATAAAGAGTCAAGTCTTTCAAATCAACTCACAAAGAACCAATCAGATGCAGAGAACTTACTTCGTCAACAGTCCGAATCAGATTCGTCAGCTAAGGAAAATACTGAAAAACTAGCAGAAATCTCCTCAGAACTTTTAAATCTAAAGTCTCATTATGAGACTCAGAAATCAGAAATTAATAAAATACTTTCAGACTTTCAAGAAAAGAATCAGGAACTTCAAAATCTTAAAACTAAGAGAGCTGAAGCGGAGAGCGTCCAATATAAAACGCTTGAACAATACAATAAACAACGTGCCCAGTTGAATTCGCTCGAAAATATTCGTGATAATCATAGTAATCTTTATGCAGGTGTTCGTGCGGCGATGCGTGCGCAGCTTTCAGGCTTGATTGGCGTGGTTGCTGATCTCTTGTCCTTTGATAATCGCTATGAAATAGCCTTAGAAGTAGCTCTGGGAGCTGGTGCTCAAAATATCATCACAGAAAATGAACAAGATGCACAGGCAGCCATTCGTTATCTTCGTGAGAATAAGCAAGGACGTGCAACTTTCCTGCCCTTAACTACTGTTAAATATCGAGATTTTCGTGACTATCAACGTGTCTCGACAATGACTGGCTTTATTGACTTGGCGAGTAATTTAGTGAGTTTTGATGAGAAACTTCGCCCGGCTATCTCAAGTCTACTTGGCACTACGATTATTGTAGATAATGGTGATAATGCGACGGCGATTGCGCGTGCGATGAATTTTAGTGTCCGTATTGTCACGCTTGATGGAACGCTTCTATCACCAGGTGGTTCTTATTCAGGTGGTTCGCGACAAAATCGCAATAATTCGACATTTATTGCCAATGAGATTGAGCAGTTAAAGAAAGAAGTTGTCGGGCTTGAAGTTTTACTTCGAGAAAAAGAAAGTGTGAGCCAAGAGCTTGCAGAACAGGAAAAAGCTTTAGCTGAGGCCTTGGCTGAATTGCGTGAGCAGGGAGAACAGAAGCGTCTGCTTGAAAAAGAAGTCGAGATGAGAGTAAAACAGCTTCAACAGCAGAAAGATGACCTTGAAGAATTGCTTTCTTTATCTTCAAGCCCTGAGACAGAAGCAAGTATTAAAGAACTCAAACAAAAGAATCTTGAAATAGAGCAAGAACTGACAGAAATAGCGCAATGGAAAGATGAAGCTAATGCTGAGCTAGATCTCGTGAAATCAAGTTCAGACGCGCGACAAACTGTTTTGTCAGAAAAATCAGCAACTTTGACGAACTTTAAGGTCGAACTTTCAAAAGTCAATTCTGAATTGAACTTTGCAAGAACTGAAGTTTCACGTTTTGAGGCTGAACTTTCACGAGTCAACCTTGGACTTGAATCGCTTCAAAACTCTGAGACGATTGAAATCAATGAGACTGAAAGAGAAAGTCTTCAGCAACAGCTTGAGGAGACAAGTCAAAAGCTTCAAGATTGCAATGTCAAGCAGGTCTCACTTCGTTTTGCGCGTGAGGATTTCGTTGCTCAAATCGAGGATTTGGAGAGCCAAAATTCAGAAGCGCGCGAAGAAAACCAAACACTGCATGATAAGAAAACGCGTCTGGAGCTTCAGATTGAGCAGTTAGAGAATAATCTCTGGAGTGCTCAGCAGAGCCTCTCAGAAGAATATCAGCTTAGCTTTGACGCGGCAGAGGCCCAGTCAGATAGCATAGAAGAGTCGGAGTTGTCTAAGTCTGAGAAAGATCTTCGTGGCTTGGAAAGGCAGATTCGTGGACTTGGGCCGATTAATCTAGATGCGATTCAGCAATATGAAGAAGTTCAAGAACGTTACGCCTTCTTGGATGGTCAAAAATCAGACTTATTGGAATCTAAGAATCTTCTGCTTACTACGATGAATCAAATGGATGACGAAGTCAGGATTCGCTTTAAAGCAACCTATGACGAAGTTCGTGCTAGCTTTAAGCAAACTTTTTCTCAGATGTTTGGTGGTGGTGAAACTGACTTAATCCTTACAGGAGATAATTTGTTAGATGCTGGAATTGATATCTTGGCACAGCCACCTGGAAAACGTCTGGGAAGTCTGACTCTGATGTCGGGAGGCGAAAAAGCCTTGACTGCCTTGGCTTTGCTCTTTGCTATCTTACGTGTGCGGACAGTGCCGTTTGTAGTGCTTGATGAAGTTGAAGCGGCACTTGATGAAGCGAATGTCAAACGTTTTGGTGATTATATGAATCACTTTGATAATTCAAATCAATTTATCGTCGTGACCCATCGTAAGGGGACAATGGCGGCTGCCCAAGTTATGTATGGTGTGACTATGAGTGAAGCAGGTGTTAGTAAGCTGGTTTCTGTTCGATTTGATTCAAGTGAAAAGCAGGGCTAATAGGCTATTAAAAGATATTAAATATAAGACTAAAGCCTCTCCAAATCTCCTTCAAGTCGTGCTATAATTTGACTTGAAGATTTACCAGAAAGTAGAAATAGATAAATATGGCATTTGAAAATTTGACTGAAAGACTTCAATCAGTCTTTAAAAACTTACGCGGTAAGCGGAAAGTCACAGAAAACGATATCTTAGAAATCACGAAAGAAATACGTGTGGCTTTACTTGAGGCCGACGTAGCACTTCCAGTGGTAAAGAAGTTTATCCGTAATATTAGAGAACGTGCGATTGGTGTAGAAGTCTCAGAGGCTTTAAATCCAGCCCAACAAATCATCTCAATTGTCAATGAAGAACTGACAGCTATCTTGGGTGGCGGTGAAGCTGAACTTCTGAAATCACCACATATTCCAACAATTATTATGATGGTGGGGCTTCAAGGTGCAGGTAAGACGACTTTTGCAGGTAAGCTGGCGAAAAAGCTCAAAGAAGAGCAAAATGCGCGTCCATTGATGATTGCGGCGGACGTTTACCGTCCAGCTGCGATTGACCAATTGAAAACTTTAGGAGCGCAGCTTGAAATCCCTGTCTACGATGAGGGGACTGGAGAAAATCCAGTTAATATTGTCCGTAATGGTCTTGCAAAGGCAGCAGAGGCCCGTAATGATTATGTTCTGATTGATACGGCTGGCCGTCTGGAAATTGACGACAAACTAATGAATGAGCTTCTTGAAATCAAGGCTCTAGCTCAGCCAACGGAGATTTTGCTGGTTGTCGACGCTATGACAGGTCAAATTGCCGCTCAGGTTGCGAAAACTTTTGACGAAATTCTGGATATTACTGGTGTGATTATTACCAAACTTGATGGTGATACACGTGGCGGTGCGGCATTATCTATTCGTGAGATTACAGGCAAGCCGATTAAGTTCACAGG
>JAIRUS010000116.1 GCA_031254295.1 Streptococcaceae bacterium
TGCGCGACGATTGCCAAGCAGCAACAGCGCTTCATTGGCCGTATCCACCACGCTGTGAATCGCTTCATTCATCATCGCCGCCGAGCCCGACAGCAAAAAGCCCGCGAACTTCGCGACCGCCACCAATACATTCGCGACAAGCGCCGCCAGCACTGCCACCATTCCCTGGGATTTCTGAGATTCCATACCTTAATTATACTATAAGCCGCGTAGGAAATTAAGCTTAAAATGACGGGATAAGCTAAAACACTGCCATTTTCATTGTTGGCAGTGTTTTAGTTTGAAATCAAAAGAATACTTAACCATGAGAAAAGACCTCCAAATCTTTAATTTGAAAGTCTATATTCTAGAGTGCACATCATCATATGGCGTGTTTTTATTGATTCATTAGACTTGTTTCATCACCCGTTTTGCTTTTGCTTGAAGCGGTGTTGTCCCTTCCATCGTCGTGCCAGCTTTCACACGCAAACGTGCCAAAGAGATATCTGTGCCATAGTATTTGGCCATCATAGCTAAAGCTGCGACCCCACAGTCTGCTTCATCAACCTGTGCGACATAGTGTGATTTTTTAAATTTCATTTTTGTATCCGCTCTCTAAACTTCGCAAATTGCGTTTTCCCTGTTAGCCAGAACGGGATAATCAGCGTTGCAAAAAATAATGACAGTACAAAAACGCCCTGAATCGTTTGCCCTGAGGAGTTTACAGAACCATTGCTTAGAGTGAAAGCTGAAAAATCTACCATCGCATGTGTAATCATGACGTAGAGCAGATTATTTGATTTTAAATAGATTAGGGCAAATAATATCCCCATCGGAATCACATAAAGCATCTGCAAGAGAACCTGCATAGGGTTATTGTGTAAAACATTGATACCATGCAAGAGTCCAAAAAGAACAGATGACACAACAATCGCAAACGCAATGGATTTCCCGCGCGCAATCAGACCACCTAAAATCAAGCCACGAAACACATATTCCTCAAAAAAGCCAACACACAAGGCGGTGGTGAGATAAAGAAAGACAAGCCCCAGAGGGCGACCTTTGACAATGGCACCGCCAATCGCGAGCAAAGCATAAGCGCCTGCATAAGCCAGTAAACCAATGGACTTTCCTACTGAATATTTTTCAAAAAGTAATTTTTCTTTCCACCAATAACGATTCAACAGAAGAATCAGCCCAATCAAGAGTATCTCTTCTACGAATAGAACCTGTACAAGCGTTGTCTCTACTTTGAACACAGTGACAACTGTGTGTAATATCGTCCCAACGACCAATAAGCCAGCTAGAGTCAAGGCAAATACTTGAAAAACATATTTCATTTGATTTTCTCTTTTCTATTCAAAGCAAAAGCCAAGATAAACAAAATACCTGCGAGAATGGGGAAATAATAATAAACAAAGCCAAAGAGAATCGTCAAAATCCCTACAACCAATAAATAGCCGCGCCATTTTTTATCCGTCTTTCCCGATAACTTTACAAACGCAACCCAATTTAAAACCGTAAATACTAGCGTAATAAGAATCAAGGCAGTCATAAGCACCCAAAATAAACGTGTGATTTCAGCCGTTGTCAAAGTGTGCGTTGTTTCTGCGGAGTTAAACCCCGCCATAAATTCGGAAATATTTTCGTTTATAGCGGAATGTGAGAATCCTACCCCCACGACGAGCAATGATACTGGAATGAATGAATAAATAATACTCCCAATGAGTGCAAAAATTTTATTAAGTTTCATGATAAGTAAAACCTTTCTAATTTACAACTTTAAAATATTAAAACCAATGAAGAACTTCATACCAAGCCCTTCATTGGTTACAATAATTAATTTCTAAATCAATCTATTTGTGACATTACCAATAGCCTTTAAAAGACATGTTTTGAAAGAGCTCATTATCTAATTCTTGTTTTCCCGTTTTTAGTTGATTGCCTCATCCATCTTTTTGAAATAACAAATAAAAGAATCATTCCTCCAAAAATGTGCATCAACATTCCTCTGTTTTTTGTAAAGATAAAAATATAGGCATCTACAACCATGAGAGTTATTCCAAACAAAGTGTACATGAAAGATAATTTTTTCATTGCGCCTCCAGACCACAACTTTCGTTTTTCCAGCTATCAGAAAAGCCCAAATGCAATTCCAAATTCTGCGATATCGGCAGCAACGCCAGCAACTCGGCCAACAGTAACTCCCCAGCCATAAGCACCCATTCCACCAACTACGTTGATCAACTCCTCGTCTGTAAGTTCCACAAAGTTATTTTCAAAAACTAATTCGTTTTTCATTTTATTTCCTCATTTCTATGTTGTTATATTTTATAAATTTTCTACAATTAAAATGGCCAAAGGTAAGTGTCACTGGCTCCCTTGCTGAACCCTTTAAAGAACTCGCTTAGTCCACCCAAAAAGCCACCGCCTCCAACTACATTTTGTAATTCTTCCTCTGTCAGCTCCACAAAGTTAAGAGCCATCATTTTTTCGTTAGTCATCATAAACCGCCTTTCTTTAATCATGTGCTATAATCATATAGCACTGCAATGTGCGACCGTATCAATAGCGACCTCGAAGTTCTATTGATACTTTTTTATTTTTCTAAATAAGTCATTGGACTCACCCACCTTTCTTTTTGACGATCTGCTTAAATCTTATCTACACTTTTATTATAAACCCGATTTTCTTTGTTTCCTAAAATGAAAATGGAATTTCCATAATCTGGTTTTCACAGTGGTGATGAGGCCCCCATAAAAGCTGTACCCAATATTTGAACTTTTTTCAAATACTCTGGAAGCTTTCCATAAAACTGTTCAACTTCAGGAGACATCTTCTTCCCAACGAACGTTATTTGTAGGCGCCGTAATACATTTGGTAAATA
>JAIRUS010000118.1 GCA_031254295.1 Streptococcaceae bacterium
AGTGTATAATAATTATATAGCGCCAGTTGTGAATACAGTCGTGGAAGTAGGCAGTCAGGTTGTTCAAGCAGTGGGAAATGTGATTCATCAAGTAGCTCAAGCCGTTTCACACGCTGTAAGTGGTGCAATTCATGCGATTGGAAACGTTGTAAATGGAGCAATTAATTGGGTAAAAAATCTTTGGTAAAAAAAAGAAGTAAGTTTTCAACAAGGAAAATCATATTCATTTCACTCATAGTGGGACTTTTCATGTCGCTTGTCCTTTTAAGTTTTCTTGTAAAAGATAACTTGGCAAAATATTCAGTTTACTATGCAGGAAATTTACCACATAAAAGTGGAACGAACCCCGAGCTTGTGGCGATAATTGATAATTTGGATAAGATTTATATTCCAAATCTTGATGAAAGTACTCATACAATTGAGGGAGGGCTTAGCTCAAGGGAGTACGTTTATAGCAGAGATAGGAAATATGAGTATTCTTTTTACGAAAGCGAAATTAATTATAAAAATACCAAAGTTGAGCTTGATTTTGAATCTACAGATGAAAAAGACGTAGCTTTTTTGATAACGGAATACGGTAAGAATTCAAGAGATTACCACATTGATTCAAATGGAAAGTTAATTTATATTACGAAAAATTCTTCTAAGAGGTATAACCCTAATGCGGAGGAGGTAAAAAATTTTGAAAAGAATAAGGGAATCCTTTTCGGAAATATCATCAAAGCCAAGCAGAAGCCGTCAGTAAACCTCCAATTCATTTATAATTATTTAAATGAACCGAAGTTTAATTAATCTGAAGAACCCGTTAATATCAGGAATTTGATATTAACGGGTTCTCAATTATTGTGATAAGGTTTGGAATGGCATGACAACAGTGTATAATAACTATGTAGCCCCAATAGTGAATACGGTGACAGAAGTTGTAAGTAATGTAGTTCAGGGGATAGGGAATGTTGTTAATCAAGTGGTTCAAGCTGTATCACACGTCGTAAACAATGTGATACAGGGAATTCGCAATGTAGTAAATGGAGCAATAAATTGGGTCAAAAATCTTTGGTAAAAAAGAATAATCGTTCGCTTGTCTGGGAGACAGTAATTTTGTCTTTATTTGCTCAATTTGTGATAATTTGGGGCTTATGTGACAATTTGGGACGTTACTCGATATATTATGCGCAACACCTACAACATAAGTCAAGAACAAATCCGGTAATGATTGCGATAATAGATAATCTAGACAAGGTTTATATTCCAGACCTAGATAAATACTCAGTTGTAAAAGATTGGAAAGATAATCGAGATACGGTCAAAAACAAGGCTGGAAATATAGAATACGATTTTTATTCTAAAAGTATTAATTATAGACCAGATTTAAAAAAGCCAATGTATTTCCAAACGATAAGTAAGTCTAGGGAAAAGGATGAGTATATATATATATACGATGACGCTCAAGATAAGCCAGTGACACTTTCTTTTGATAATGCAGGCGTCAGTTTATCGAATTTTGATGAGAAAAAAATTCAAATTTATCAAAATATTTTTTATGGAAATATTGTCAAATATCGAAAGAAACCGATATTAAATTTTCAAATTATATATAACTTCTTGAATGAATCTCGTTTTAACTAAGTTTTAAAAACGTTAATATCTTAAATTTGATATTAGCGGTTTTTTAATTATTATCACAACAGTGTGTAATAACTATGTAGCGCCAGTTATTAATATAGTAAGCAACATTGGTCAATATAGTAATAATGTTCAGGTAAGTGGTATTCTGGATAAGATGCACAAAGGAGAAGTTTTAGACTTGCCTCACTTAGCTACAACTCTTGCGGCTTCAGAAAATAGTGGATTCAAGAAAGATGGAACTAAACTTTTAGCTGGTTCACCCTCTTTTTCTATCAAGTTTGTAGGTGGTGTTCTTTATTTATCTACTGGTTTTGATAAAACAGTTGTTTTACAACAAGATGGACTTACGGGAGATATATGGACAAATATAAACAGTGCAGATTATAATGCAGATGTTGACGCACTTATTATGGCCACTGACCCAAAATAGGCTAAATATCCGATGAATGAAAGAATGAAAAGATTTTATGCTCAAAGCCCAGCAGAGATAAAAGCAGAACGTAGCCGAGAGGTACACAGCCTTGGAAATTTTTCAGGGGGAACACGTGCACTGTCAAGTCCAGCTGGAATGGTTCTTTTCACAAAAGGGTTACTTGATTCAATTACCAAGGAGGGTGTGAATAATGTCTTTAGCCCATTGGTTAAATCAGTAAAAAATGTAGCTAAGGGAACAATAAATGTATTAAAAAATACAGCCAAAAATATTTTTAATGGCGCAAGTAGAATCGTTCATAATGTGTACAACGGCTTTGCGGAAAAAGCGAAGGCAGCCGGTGAAGATGTGCGTCAGCTTGTAAATGGCACAGTCCAAGGAGCTAAATATGAGCTTAACGCACGTGTAGTCGCAAGACAGTTAGCAGAAGCGGCTCGAAATGCAGTAAACCTGGCCTCAAATATAGCCACAACAGTATGGAATGGTGTTACAACAGTGTATAATAACTATGTAGCCCCAGTTGTGAATGCAGTAAGCAATGTGGTAAGTCAAGTTGTGCAGGCGGCAGGAAATGTGATACATCAAGTAGCACAGGCCGTTTCACACGTTGTAAATAATGTCGTACACGCGATTGGGAATGCGGTAAATGGAGTGGTCAATTGGGTAAAAAATCTTTGGTAAAAAGAGAAGAAAATTTCCGATAGGAATAATTGTACTATTTTCAATTCTATTGGGACTTTTTATGTCCTTGGCACCTTTAGCACAGCTTGCAAAGGACAATTTAGCAAAATATTCAGTATATTATGCAGGAAATTTACCGCACAAGAAAGGAACAGACCCAGAGCTTGTGGCGATTATAGATAATTTGGATAAGATATATATTCCGAATCTTGATGAGAACTCTCGTGTAGATGATGAGTTAGATGCGAAAAATTATATTTATAGTGTTAATAAAAAATATCAATATGATTTTATATTTCCAGAAATAAAATACAAAGATTCAGTTGTTGAATGGGATTTTGATAAATATGAAGACCCAGGAAATAGAAAAATTTTTTGTATAGTAATTTATCCGTTATCTAATTCAAAGAGAGAATATTTTGATTCAAAAGGAACACCTACATATGTTTTGGAAAGAGATGGGAGCAAGCATTCTCCAATCCAGTCAGATTTAAAAGACATTAAGGAAAAACGAGAAATTCTTATCGGGAATATAATTAAAACCAAGCAAAAACCTCCAATTAACCTCCAATTTATCTACAATTATTTGAATAAATCGAAGTTTAATTAATGGAATAAATGGGACATGATAAAACTCCTTATGGCAGGTGCGACTATAAAAATTAAAGTTTCAGATATGTCTAATGGTAACCTTCGCCTTGCAGGACCGTCAATGGTAATTTCAAGTTTCTCAATAAATTTTAATAAGGAAATAGTTTTACAGCAAGATGGTTTGATGGGAGATTTGCTTACAAACTATAATACACCAGAGGTGGCGGCAGATTTGGACGCCCTCATCATGGCAGAAGACCCAAAATGGTCTAAATATCCAATGAATGAAAGACTGAAGAAATATTATAGTCAAAGCCCTGAGGAGATTGAGACGCTTCGTAAAAATGAAGTGAAGCGATTCAAAAATTCAGGTGTCGTCTATCAAACGCTGTTTACACCAGGAGGAGCCGTTTTGAGCGGAATGGGACTTATTAAAGCCATTAAGGGCGATGATGTAAATAATGTCTTTACTCATGCGATTAAATCAATCAAAAATTCTTTTAATCATCTAAAAAACAATGCAAGGAATGGCTTTAATACAGCCATTAAAGTCGGACAGAATGTATTTAATAGTTTTGCGGAACAAGTCAAAGCCTCAGGAGAAGATATTGGGCAATTTGTAGGAGGGACAGTAAGAGGCGCTCAAAGTGCGCTTAACGCCCGCGTTATTGCAAGGCAAGTTGCAGAGGCAGCCCGAAATGCGATGAATTATGCTTCAAATATAGCCACAACAGTATGGAATGGCGTTACAACAGTGTATAATAACTATGTAGCGCCAGTTGTGAATGCAGTAAGCAATGTGGTAAGTCAAGTTGTGCAGGCAGCAGGAAATGTGATACATCAGGCCGTTCAAGCAGTTTCACATGCTGTAAGTAATGTCGTACATGCGATTGGTAATGTGGTAAATGGAGTGGTCAATTGGGTAAAAAATCTTTGGTAAAAAAAAGTAAGTTTTCAACAAGGAAAATCGTATTCATCTCAGTCATAATGGGACTTTTTATGTCCTTAGCGCCTTTAGCACAGCTTGCGAAAGATAACTTAGCAAAATATTCCGTTTATTATGCAGGAAATATGCCACATAAAGCAGGAACAGACCCAGAACTTGTGGCAATAATTGATAATTTGGATAAGATTTATATTCCAAATCTTGATGAGAACTCTCGTGTAGTTGATGAGTTAGATGCGAAAAATTATATTTCTTCAAAAAATAGAAACTATCAATATGATTTTTTAACATATAGCATAGATTTTCAAAATAAAAACATGGAATATATTTTATATAGAAGGCCGAATTCAAGCAAAACCGAAAGAACATATATTCTGACTAAGTGGGAAGGGTCTAGTTCAATAGCTGAAACGATTGGAGTAGATGGGACTTTGATTTCTATTTATGATACTAAAAATGAATATTATCCTAAAACAATAGATTTATTAAAATTTGAAGAAGAGAAAAATAAAATCTTAGGAAACATTATCAAAGCCAAGCAAAAACCGTCAATAAATCTTCAGTTTATTTATAATTATCTGAATCAATCGAAGTTCAATTAAAAGTCGAAAGTTTCACTTGACATTAACGTAGTGTCAAGTTGTATGATAATATTTGTGAGGTGGAACAAATGAATATTAAAGAAGTGACAAAATTGACAGGGCTGACTTCTAGGGCTTTACGTGTCTGGGAAGATGCAGGGCTTTTAAGTCCTGAGCGAGGAGAAAATTCTTATCGTGAATATGGCGAAACAGATCTGACGAGGATTTTCTATATCATGAGCTTACGTGCGCTTGATTTGTCACTTCCATTGATTCGTGAGATTTTAGAGCAATCAAAGGATGAAAAATCTGCTTTGGCGGAGCATTTAAATCGTCTTAAAAATGAACGTGAAAGATTGTCAACATTGATTTCTAGCCTCACAGAGAAATTAGAAAAAGGAGACTATCAAATGTCGGAGAAAGATTTTGAGCTACTTAAAAAGCAGAAAATAGCCGAGAATGAAGAAAAGTATGGTAAGGAAGTCCGTGAGAAATATGGCGAGGAGCAAGTAAGCGCCTCTAACGCTAAGTTTTCTAAGATGACGCCAGAAGAAATGAAATGGGCAGAGGAAACACATAAGAAGATTGTTGATTTGCTCAATGAAGCATTTCCAATAAAAGACAGCGTCAAGGCGCGTGAAGCTGTTAGGCTCCATAGAGAGTGGTTATCGTATTATTGGCCACAACCAGTAACAGCTGAGGCGCACCAAGGACTTGCGCAGATGTATGTTGACGATCCACGTTTTCGTAAGAATTACGATCGAGATTTTGAAGGCGTGGCAGAGTTTTTCAGAGATGAAATCATGAGCTATTATCTACTATGACTAGGGAGAAGGAATTTACTTTCCTAAATTAAAACAAGAAAAGGCATCCTCAGGATGCCTTTTCTTGTTTTAGGAGTAATTTATGAAAAATTTATTTAGGAGTGTAAGTGTCGGAATCACTTACAAGATAAGTATAATATTTTTTATAAAAGCCTTTCTAAGACTTTAGACTGATTTGAGAAATAAAGATGAAAAAATTTCTTATAGGCCATTTTGCAGTAATTTTTTGAAGCTTTTCTCTGCCATTTCATAATATTTTTTGCTGAAATGAAAATAACTGAGAAAGTCGTAAATATTGATAGTATCAGACTCGTTGTTATTCTCTTCTTCTAACCATTCCTTGGCTCGTGTATCAATCATAAACTGATCCGCTTGGGCTTCCTGTTTAATTTTTACGGAAGGTGCAGAAATAGAATTATGATCGTGTTTGCACTTTTTATGACCAAGTTCATGTATGATGATATTTTCATGCTCAATATCAGTGTATTTATCATTGACGAGGATAAGATTAAGATCTGGGAAATAAGCCCCTTTTGATGTTACCCCAGTATCCTCAGTAAAAGTAATAATTTCGGGTGTTTCTGAACCATCCAATAGTTCTCGGTAATTCATAGATAATCATTCTCGGTTCTTTAGGATTGTACGTAGCAAATCTTTATACATAGCTTTATCGGCCTCGTTGAGCTCTTTTCCCTCGAAGAAAACTGCGTGATCGATAGCTGTATCGAGATCTTTTTCAGTAATGGTTTTGATTTCCTGACGTCCCAAGAGATAGTCAACAGATACTCCAAAGTAATCTGCAAATTTTTGCAAGGTGTCAGTCTTGGGGCTTGATGTTTTCCATTGATAAACAAGGCTTTCTGCAAAACCTAGCTCTGTTGCCACTTCTTTCACGTTTTTTCCGCGTTTTGCGGCTAAATCTTTGATGGTTTCAAATACTGCCATAATGAGCTCTTTTCTAAAAGTGGTATATTCAATACTTTTTCTTTGACAAAAAATATTATTTATAATATACTTGTTTTGTACTCAAGATTGAGAAAAAACTAAAAACAAATTTTGAATTGCCTGGCCAGCGAACACAGAATTAATGCTTTTAGCTTACCTTGATAATAGCATATATTATAATAAATGTCAAAATAAAATCTTAAAAATCAAACTTGAGTAACAGAAAAATGAAAGGAGGGAGGGAAAATTAATGAAGAACTGAGAATACTGATTGAAATTGCTGCAAGTCTAGGCCTATTTGGCTGGTTAGCCAAAATGCTAAAACCAATTATTCAAATGGGCTTTAATCGTCTGGAAGCAGAAACACGCAACACGCTCATTCTCAGTATTGAGAAATGGGCAGAACAAACGGTTCACGAAGTAGAGCATGCGCTGATCAACTATGATAATCCGACGAAAAAGGATCTAGCTGTAAAGTTGCTCACCGAGCGAATCCGAAAAAATAAAATCGTCGGCTACTTTCCACCTGAGGTCATCTCAGGCTATATTGAGGAAGCAGTTAGGGCGATGAAGAAAGGAAACTGATGGGATATACACAACTTTTGACTCCGAGCTTGAATATCGGGGCAACAGCAGGCTGGTGTCAAGCTTACGTGGATAACGCAATCGGTAACACCGAGCGCTATCCGACTGCACTTGCTACATGGCAAGCTATGCAAGCTAAAGGAGTTACACGGACGGGAAATCCACCTGTAGGCGTTTGGGTACCGATTTGGTTCGGCTTTAATACGGGTGACTGTGTAAATTATGGTCATGTTGCATGGGCGTTTAACCATGGAGATGGACGTACTGAAATCCATGATTCAGAAGTGCACCGAGGAGCTAGGGCGCCTTATCAATCAATTCAAGAGCTTCTGAATTGGTTCGGTGCGCAAGCACTCTATTATCTAGGTTGGGCGCTTGCAGATGGGAATAAAACAGTAGTGTCTGAAGATGGCACGAGTAACGCAGGAAGCGCAACAATGAAAGGACGTAAAAATATGTTTTTAGTAAGAATTAATACAGCAATGAATTATTCAGGAAGTTGGGGAAGCGGTGCCAGCTTTATCCTCACAGCTGATGCATGTCGTTATATTGAGACAGGTGACACTTTAGCAATTTTGAATAATAAACTTGGGTTGCCAACAAATAATCTTGATGGTAATGAGCTTGCACGACTTCTAACTGACTTTGGAACTGCAAGCATAATCAAATAAAATACTGAAAAGTCTATCTCTTTTGAAATAGACTTTTTTATTGTTTTTCTTCGGTAGGTCTATGATAAAATAAAGTCATGAAAACAATCACGGAAAAACTGAACCTAAATAAGTTCACAAAAAAGTTAGTTGTGGCTCGTCCGAGTGAGGATTATTTGACAGATTTTGAAGATTTTGACGAAAAGCCAAATTCAAATGATAAATCTTATGATCTGATTTTTGCTTTCGTTGAAAGTAAGGAAGATTTTTTGAAGAAGTTTTCGGAAAATCGTGACCGGCTTGCGATTGACGGTCTTTTCTACATTGCGTATCCCAAAAAAGGAAATAAGAAGTTTGAGAGTTATGTGCATCGTGATGAACTTTTTAGTCTGCTTCAGGCAGATTCTGAGACTGGATTTATTAAGGACTCATCATTGAAATTTAATCGTATGGTTGCACTTGATGACATTTACACAGTTATTGGGATAAAAAATGCAGAGAAAGAGCTGAAAAAAGCAAAGAAATCTAGTAAAGTAAGTGGTCGTGTGGCGGATTATGTGGAGAAGTTACCAGATTTGAGAGCGATTTTAGCAAAAGAAAAGTTAGCTCTTGAGTTTTTTGAGAATTTGACACCAGGTTATCAGAAAGACTGGGCGCGCTATATCTACTCTGCAAAGACAGAAGCAACACAACAGAAACGTACAGCTGAGATGTTTGCAGCATTTGCAAATGGTTTTAAGTTTGCGGATGCCTATAAGCAATCTTTAAAATAAATGCAGGTATTAATGATGAGAAAAAAGACAGCCCAACGGCTGTCCCAGTTTTAGGAGTTGTAGAAATTTAGGAAATCTACAAAGATAATTATACTACAAATTTATTAAAAGGGCTCATACTTTAGTCTGAGTTTGAAAAATTTTTTGGTCTGTAAGATTAGATAGAAGTACATAAAATTTTAAAAGTGCTACAATAGTGAAAATGAATAAAATCACAATTAGAGAAGTTGCGAAGGTAGCAGGCGTATCAGTCAGTACCGTATCTCAAGTTTTTAACAACTATACTGCAATCAGTCAGGCGACGAGAGATCGAGTAAAGCAGGTTGCGACAGAACTTGGATACGCACCTAACTTGGCGGCTAGAAGTTTGGCAGCGAAAAAGAAAAAGACAATTGCGTTAGTTTTAAATGAAATTAATGTAGTACGTGGTGTTGCGATGCCACTTGAGATTTTGAATGGCGTGATTGAAATGCTTGATGAGACGGATTATGAATTTGTCTTTTACGCAACAAATCTGAAAAAGCAACAGGAAAAATCTCTAGCTCATTTTTTGAATGAGCATGCTTTAGCAGGTGTGATTATCCAAGGATTGAAGACGTCTGATCCGTATTATCAAGAACTCAAAACAATTAACTTTCCAGTAGTTATTATTGACATGGAGATAGAAAATCCCAAGATTGGTAAGGTTTCGATTGATAATGAACAAGCTTGTTTTGAAGTGGGTGAGCGACTCAAACAGGCAGGGCATTTGCGCGTCTGTTTTGTGAACGGTTCAAAAGATGCAGCCGTATCGCAGGAGCGTGAGGTCGGTATAAGAAAATCACTGCCTGATGTAGAAGTTGTCTATGCAAACTTCTCTGAAAAAGAAGCCTATGAATGGGCGATGGTATTTGGCCAAATCGAGAAATTCAGCGCAATCTTTGCTGCGTCGGACTTGATGGCAATCGGAATCATCAAAGCGCTGAAAAATCGCGGTCTGGAAGATAAGATTGCTCTGATTGGCTTTGATGACATTACCTTGGCAAGCTATGTTTCCCCAACCTTGACGACTGTTCGACAGGACGCGACAGAGAAAGCACGACAAGCTACAGATAATCTTATTCATCAAATCGAGCAGGGAGAAGTTAAAAACAGCGTTCAGCCTTATGAGATAATCGTGCGTGAAAGTGCTGAGATATAATAACCAAAGAAACTGTCTTTAGATAGTTTTTTTGTAGGCTCTTTTTAGTTGACAAATGGAAACGATTTCTGTATCATTAGATAAAACGATTTAAGAAAACGGTTTTAATATTATGAAAAACTTACTTTATTTAATTCAACGAATTTTGGCAGCTGTGATTGATTTAATCTGTATTTATTTACCAGTTCTTTTTCTGACAAATATTGTGCTCAAGCAATCCTCGTCGCTAGCGAATTTTCTAGCAGCTATTTTATTTTGCACTTATAACTTGATAGCTGTCAGTAGCTTTGATGGCATGACATTGGGAAAGTATTTTGCCAAGCTGCGCGTTAAGTCTATTTCTAAAAGCTTCATGGAGCTAGGGCAGCGTGAATTTGCTAAGTTACTCTACTTTCTTCCCTTTGCAGGCCTGGTATTTTTGCTTGTTAGCTTGATTCTGTACTTTGTTAAAGGAAAATTTCTACATGATTGGATTGGTCAAAGTGAGGTGAATTTATGGATTCAGGCATAGCATCAATTTTGAAACTTAATTCAATAGCTTTACTCTCTCTCTTTATCGGGACTTTTCTCATCGCATATCTCATTGCTTGGATTTTACGGGATGAATATAATCCTATAAAATACATTAGAGTTTATGGAATTTATATTCTTCCATTGGTGATTTTGGGGTTACTATTGCGAATTCCTTTGATTTTGATTTTTGGAATTTATCTTTTCGGGGCTGTTGTCCTAGTTTTCCGAAATCAACATTACTTTGATAAGTGAAGAATATTCTTCCAAATAAAATATATTAAAACCTCGCATTTGCGATTAGAAAAGGTATTTTATGAATACTTTGATGAATTATACAGCGGAGAATCTCTGGATTATCCAGCAAAAAGGCTTTGATCCAAGCTTGCAGGGAAAATCAGAGGCAATAATGACTCTGGGTAACGGCTATATGGGAAGTCGTTCTACTGAAGAAGAAGATTACATTGGCATGAGGCGAGATACCTTTGTTGCTGGGACTTTTAATCAGTTTGATGAAAATGAAGTAACAGAACTTCCCAACATGCCAGATCTTTGGAATATGAATTTCAAGTTTAACGGTCGACGTCTTAGTCTATTGCAAGGAATGGTAAGTGACTATCAAAAGTCTCTAAATCTCCAAAACGGAGAACTGACAAGGAGTTTCATCTGGGAGATTGAAGAACTCAAACTTCGCTTCCATTATCGACGTTTCATCTCAAAAACGCGTCTTCATTTCTTGGCTAGTGAATTGACGCTTGAAAATCTGACAGAAATGCCTGTTCAAGTTGAAGCTTTCTCTGGTATTAATGGTCAAATGACAAACTCAGGTAGTCAACACTTTACGGAAGGTGTCAAAGGCTACATTGAAAATCGTTATCTGCAAATGATGCCACAGACTAGCCAATCAAAGATTGATTTTGTCTTAACAGTTGACCATCGCTTGTCAGAAAATCTGGAAGATTTGACTAAGCGGGCCATCATGGATCGCCGCGCTATTTATGATCAGATCAAATTTGTACTTAAAGCAGGAAGTTCTATACAGCTTGAAAAACGAGCGAACGTCTACACCTCTATTGACAAGGACTTAGAGGATCATAGTATAAATTTCATGCGTACAAATGCGATTGAAGAGATGAAAGCTACGGCTGACAAATCTTTTGATGAGTTGTTGGCAGAGTCCGGTGACGCGTGGCAACAAATCTGGCAAAAGCATCCTATTAAAATTCAGTCGAATAATTTCCGCGATCAGCTAGCTATTCGTTTTGCCCAGTATCATCTTCATAGTACAGTACCGGCTCATGACGAACGAATGAATATTGGAGCCAAAGCCTTGTCAGGTGAGGGATACAAAGGACATGCTTTCTGGGATACCGAGGTTTTCATGCTTCCTTACTTTACTTTCGCACACCCAGAGATTGCCAAAAGTCTTGTCACTTACCGCTATTTAGGACTTGAGGGAGCTCATAAAAAGGCAAAGTCAAATAATTTTGAAGGAGCACAGTTTCCTTGGGAAGCAGCTTGGCCGACAGATGGTGAAGTGACGCCACTTTTGGGAGCAGTAGATGTAGTGACAGGCCTTGCAATGAAAATCTGGTCAGGACTGATTGAGCAACATATTACGTCAGATATTGCTTTCGCAGTGAAAAATTATATAGATGTAACGGGTGATGTAGAGTTTGCGCGTGACAAGGCTTATGAGCTTCTGATTGACACAGCTAAGTTCTGGTCAAGTCGTCTAGAATGGTCTGCTGATAAAAATCTTTATGAAATTCGTGATGTCATAGGGCCAGATGAATACAAAGAGCATATCAATAACAATGCTTATACTAATTACACTGCGGCATGGAATATTCGCTATGTGATTAATCTCATTGAGGAGCTTAAAACAAGCGATACTGAAAGTTATGGCAAACTTGATGCGAAGTTTAATCTGTCAAGTTTGACCAGAGATCTTCAAGAAAAATTACCGTTGATTTTCTTACCAGAACCGACAGTAGATGGGATTATTCCACAAGATGATAGTTACCTGACTAAGAAAATTATTGACCTGAGCCCTTATATGGGAGAGGAAAATATTGGCAGGATTCATGAAAACTACAACACTGAGCAAGTTAATCAGATTCAAGTGACAAAACAGGCAGATGTATTGCTCCTTATGCTGTTATTTGAAGGATTGTTTGACAAGAAACTCAAACTTAAAAACTTTGATTACTATGAGCCAAAAACTACGCATGATAGTAGCCTTAGTCTTTCAACACACGCGATTCTATCCGCCGATCTTGGTAAGCTTGAACAATCCTATGATTTCTTCAAGCGTGCCTGTGATATTGACATGGGCGACTACATGAGGTCATCAGATGATGGGATTCATGCAGCGAGCCTTGGAGGAATCTGGCAGATGACGATATTTGGCTATGGCGGTGTCCGTATGGTTGATGGAAAACTTAGAATCGAGCCACATCTGCCTGCAGAATGGTCAATGCTTGACTTTGGTTTTGATTATCAAGGCGAATCACTGAGTGTTTCTGTCAATCATGATGGCTTTACAGTCCAAAAGAAAAATAATGGCACGAGTGTGAGCTTTAGCTACCTAGATAAAATCTATACTTTAGTAGATGAGCTAAAATTTTCGTTCTGATGCACATCAGAAAAAGCTTCTGTAGTTCCTACAGAAGCAAATCCTAAAGGTAACAACGAATTTCAACTAACAAGAAATTCACATCATATAAACATTCTTTTCAAAAACAGGAGGAAAATAAATGAAAAGTTGGAAAAAAATTGCTGTGGTTAGCACAGCCTTCATCGCAGCTGCAGCTTTGACTGCTTGTTCAGGTAGTAGCTCATCAAGTAAAACCATCACAATCGGGCTCTGGAAGGGGTCAGACGCTGAAAGTGCAGCCTTTAAAAAATTAGTAACACAGTTTGAAAAAGACAACAATGCAACCGTTAAGACAAAAATTTATTCTGATTACACAACGCAATTAACGACAGATTTGTCAGGTGGCACTGTGCCAGATGTCTTCTATGTAGATTCTTCATTCTATCCTTATCTACAGAAA
>JAIRUS010000160.1 GCA_031254295.1 Streptococcaceae bacterium
GATAAATACACTCTATTTCGAAATATAAATTCTTGACAGAAAAAAGCTATTTTGCTAAAATGTTTTTGTAATCAAGAAATGCTTGTGATAGGAAAGGATTAATCCTTTCGGGAAGCTAACTACAGGTAACAAATTTTTAATATATTATCATATCATTAAAGGAGAACGTCATTATGGCTCAAATTTCTGTGACCCCTGAGGAGTTAAAGTCCCAAAGCCAGATTTATCTTCAATCCAAAGAGGAAATTGATCAAGCGATTCAAAAAGTGAATTCAATGAATAACACAATTGCCGAAGAATGGAAAGGTCAGGCTTTTCAGGCCTATTTGGAACAGTACAACCAACTTCATCAAAGTGTTGTTCAATTTGAAAACCTTTTGGAAAGCATTAACCAACAATTAAATAAATACGCAGATACCGTTGCGGAACGTGATGCACAAGACGCTCAGAGCTTCGGTTTCTAATTCAATTTATGAGACGCTACTTTGTGGCGTCTTTTTGTTAAAAAGTCAAAAAATATGAAGAAAAAAACAATCATTCTCTTTCTCGCTCTCCTGTGTGGCGTCATCTTTCTGACTGGGAGAGGTGTCTTTGCGGACGACAATGGAAAGTTACAACTGGATCCGAATGTCATTACCAACTCCAATGGGGGTGTGGGGACGGCAAGTGATTTCCCTATTCTGGGCGACCTCTTTACATCGGGACTTAATCAGACGGCAAAGGAACAAATGCAAGATAAAGTCCCTGAGCAGAAAAAAGTGCTCGATTTCTCAAAACAAAGTGCCAATACGCTGTATGATACCAACACCGCCCAAATTACGACGCAGCTTTTTGTCAATTACAGCCCGCAGGTCATGACATCTAGTACAGATACTAAAAACACTCAATCTACAGTTTGGTATTGGCTGCTTTCGCTTGCGGCGCTTCCGTTGGTGTTTTTGGCAATTTTCTTGGGGCGAAAAAATGCGAAAAGGAGTTTAAGAAGAAAGAAATGACGACAACAATTGACATCAGTCTTGAATTCAGAGGACAACAATCGGATTTCCGAGTACCTAATGGTGTTACGATGGGACGCTTGCTGGAGTTGATGCATGAAGCACTTAAAACAGCGCGTCTCCCCAAAAATTGGACGCTTGAATTGAAAGACAAAACAATTCATATTGATGAAACAGATGTGATTAAAGATTTGCCTATAGGAAATGGGGACATTTTCTGTGTGATAGCAGTAGAAGAATAAAGCAAGATATGAAGTACCCCCGCTTAGAAGCGTAGAAATTTAGGAAAATGCAGAAGGAAGTGAAACTTCATGGAGCATTTTATCTCATTTCTTAGCTTCTGGTGTACCAAATTCAATTAAAGGAGACCCTCAATGAAATTGTCTGACGGAACAAGCACTTTGGCGTTTGAAAGAAATAAAAGTGATTTTCAAGTCCGCCTTTTAAGCACACAATTTAAAAAGGAAGCCGCTAGCGAATTACCTGAAGGCGTTATAGCTAAAGAAGAAGATGAAACATGGCTTTTGTCTTATACTGTTCCTGAAAAAGCGCAAAGTTTAACCACGCTGATTCAAAAGACAAAATCTCGTCTGGACAAATTGAAATTAGCTCAGAAACTTTCAAATCTATCGCATTTAGAAATGAAGTTTAGCATTCCATTTCTGCACCCTGAGAACATTCTATTTGATGGCAATGACCTTTTTGTTGTGCATTTTGGGATGAAAGCGTTGATGGCGCCCATGGGAATGACCTCAGAAGAGTTTTTGAAAGCCTATAAAGCGCTAATTTTTAATATTTTTAACCCTAAAAATTCTTTTGAGGCCTTAGCGGCTGGAGAAACTACCAGCACGGATAAATTGACGCAAACCCTCAATTCGTTTGAAAGCATTCCTGAAATTATTGCGTTTATCAATCAAGAAACCCAAAAGGAAGAAGCCAAAGTCAATCAAAAAGTGGCTTCTGTTTCTAAAGGACGCTATCGTTTTTTCAAAACTTTTGGTGTTCTCGCGATTGTGATGGCGCTCGTGTTGGGTTGGTTGACTTATTCTTATTATCGTAACGGTCAAAAACAAAACGCGATTATTACGGCTCAGACCGATTTTTTGACGAGCAACTATGCGCAGACCCAAACGGATTTACAAAGCTATGCGTTAGGCGTACTGCCTAAATCAGCGCGTTATATCTTGGCAGTCAGCTCTGTGAATCTTTCGGATTTAACCATGACCCAAAAGCAGTCTATTTTAAATCATGTTTCGATAAAGTCAGATGATAACACCCTGAACTATTGGGTTTATACAGGGCGTGGCGATTTCAATCAGGCATTAAACTTGGCGCAAAATTTGGGAGATAATCAACTCACACTTTTAGCTTATACCAATCTTTATGAAAGCACCAAACTCAATACGACCATGAATGGCGCGAAGAAACAACAGCTCTTAGACCAGTATAACAAAGCCATTCAGACCTTGACGCAAAGTCTTGGGAAATAAGGGAGGTGTCTATGGCGGAGATAGCATTTGAAATCGGCGAAGAAACCAAAGCACAGACTCTCTTTTTGGATAGTCGTATGGACGCAAGTGATACGGACTTTGTCGTTTATCTCTTAGAAGAAGAAAAACTTCATATGATCACACTCTCAGAACATCGCCCTTCTGTCAACTATAAGGGCATCGCAATTGGGAGTATGAATGACGAACTCTGGATTGGGGGCGACCGTGTCCCACTCGGTCGCTCTTTTGTGGAGGGGTTAGAGTGTGAGATTTTGGCTCTCTCTCAAAATACGGCGCAAACCATGTTCTTTCTCATCAATCGAGACGATTATTTTGTGATTGGCTCCGATGAGATTGCCAGTATCAGGACGCAGTCGGATGGTCAAGTCGTGATTCACGGGGATCGCCTCAGCCTTGATGGAAATGACGATTTTCTTTACTTCAACGACACGCCTCTTAAAGGGCATCACACGATTCAAAATTTCAAAACAGGCGACCGAATTCTAACGCCCGAGTATCTGCTCGAAAAACGGCGTAATCAATGGAAATTAACCGCTTTTACACACGATCTTGTGTTTGAAAAGGGTCGCTTTTTGAGGCAGCCCATGGAACAAGAATTCCCAGAAGATTTTCCAAGCTATCGGCGATCGCCTCGTCTTCATTTAGAGCCGCCTGAAGATAAATTCAAGATAGAGAAGATTGAAGCACCACAGAAAGCGGGTAAAAATGGCATTCTAAAAGTCATTCTACCGCCGATTGGGATGTTGGCGGTCACAGGATTGACGAGTGTTCTCTCCGGACGGAATCCCTTGATGATGTTGGGAATGGGCTTCATGAGTCTCATCACAGCCGCCTTTACCGTTTCTCAGTATGTCAATGAGAAAAAAGAACGCAAAATTGAAGGCGAGAACCGTCAGGAAAATTATGATATCTATCTCATCAATGTGAGTGCAGAGATTGGGAAGCCCTACAAAGAGGAAACTCAGGTACTCAACTTTAGAAATCCCTCGCCAGAACGCTTGTCCGAAATGATAGAAAGGTATGATTCTCGAATTTACGAACGAATGGGGAATAACAAGGACTTTCTGGAAGTTTCTTTGGGAACAGGGAGTCAAGCCTCGCACCTTTCTGTAGCCTCAGACATTAATCAGCGGGACACAGACGAAACGACGCGTCGTGTCAAAAAATTGATTGAACTCTATTCTACCCAACGCAGTGTGCCCATCACACTCAATGTGACCGATCAGACCTTAGGTCTTGTGGGGACTTATCCCGTCACGAAGACAGCCGCTCAGAATCTTTTGTTTCAAGTGGCTTTCTTCCATTCCTATCGGGATGTCAACTTTGTCAGTTTGGTTCCAGAGAAAAGTTATAAGCAGGATTGGGGCAGCTGGCGCTTCTTGCCGCACTTCAAGATGCAGGAGTTGGGTCTTCGCGGACTGATTCATAATGCCAAGACACGCGATATCGTCCTCTCTAGCTTCTATCAGCTTTTAAACAAACGCAAACAAATCCTGCAAGAAGCAGGCAAAGAAAAGCCACAGTTTAGTCCCCATTATATTTTTAGCATCTTTGATGACGCTTATCTGGCAGGACACGGAATGAATGAATTCTTGGCTGAGGACATGAGTGAGCTGGGTGTCACGGTAATCTGGGCAAAAGAAGACCAGAAACTCCTGCCTGAAACCGTTACAGCACTCGTAGAATATAAAAACCAAAGCGCAGGTGAAATTATCAATGATCATCATGTCTATGTCGCCACGGCCTTTGAGCCTTATGATGCCTTACCAAATCTTGAAAAAAGTCTGAGACAACTTTCAAACTTGGAACATGTGGAAGTCGAGAAAAATGCCATTCCTGAAAGTCTTTCTTTGCTTGAGCAATACGAAGTCAAAACCATTGAAGATTTAAAAATTAAAGAACGTTGGGACGAAGCAGAACCCAATAAATCGATTAAATCGCTCATCGGCTGGCGCGGGAAACGTGAATACATGTATTGGGACTTACACGAACGGGTACATGGGCCGCATGCCTTGGTCGGCGGAACGACAGGGTCAGGAAAATCTGAATTTTTGACGACCTATCTCATTGGGCTTGCGATTAATTTCTCTCCTGAAGATATCGGAATGCTTATCATTGACTGGAAGGGCGGCGGGATTGCCAATACCCTCGCTGGACTGCCTCATTTTATGGGTTCCATTACGAACTTGGACGGCGCAGGGACAGCTCGTGCGCTGGCCTCTATCAAGGCAGAGCTTGATAAGCGCATGAAAGAATTTGCCAAGTACGGGGTCAATAATATCAATGGCTATATGGGGCTTTACAAGAAACGCCATGAAGCCAAGCCTGATGTGGTTTATCCTAAGCAGCCGATTCCTCATCTTATCCTTGTCAGTGATGAATTTGCGGAGCTGAAGTCAAATGTGCCCGAATTCTTGGATGAGTTGACTTCTGTGGCACGTATCGGACGTTCTCTCGGTGTGCATCTGATTCTGGCCACTCAAAAACCAAGCGGTGTGGTCAATGATCAGATTGAAGCCAACTCGACCAGTAAAATTGCGCTTAAGATGGCAAGTGAACAAGATTCCAACGAGCTTTTGAAAACCCATGATGCGGCGCATATCACCCAACCAGGGCGTGGCTATCTCAAAGTCGGGCAAAATGAAGTCTATGAACTCTTCCAAAGTGGTTATGCGGGTGTACCTTATGATCCAAAAGCCGTGAAGAAAGAAACAGTAGACGAGCGGATTCATAAAATTACGGACTTGGGACAAAC
>JAIRUS010000181.1 GCA_031254295.1 Streptococcaceae bacterium
CTATCTGGCTTGGGAAGTTGACCAAATCCTCAAAAGCGAGGACAGCCTGGGAAAATAAATCGCCAGTCTATGCAAGACAAGCTCAAAAAGCTTGAAAAGAAATATGACGTGGACTGGCGTGAATATCGGATTGGGGATTTGTTTGAAGTCAGAAAAGGTAAAAGACTTCCTGAGAGAGTTTTAGAGGATACAAAAGGAAATATAGCTCTTATAAGCCAAAGCACGCAAGATAACATGGTTGCACGATACTCTGGACTTCAAGGTGCTAATGAAATTTATCAAGGAAATGCAATTACGTTTGGTGTAAATACAAAAGGTTTTGGATTCCAAAAAGGAAAGTTTTATACGATTGCTGATGTATTATTTCTCAAAGCTGACTTTCTCAATTCTCGAAATGCCAACTTTATAAAACCAATTATTGCAAAGGCTTTGCCACAAGATGGTTGGGATAAAATTTTTGGTTTAGAAAAAATGAAAGATTTAAAGGTAAAATTACCTACCTTTAATAACGAAATCGCTTTCGGTTATATTGAAGAATTTGTAGAGACGCTGGAGGCTGAGCGTCTCCAGACGCTGGAGGCTTACTTAAAGGTAACAGGGCTGAAAAACACTGTCCTTACAGATGCTGAGCGCGAAAGCCTCGCAAGGCTTGATACTGTAGGGGGGGCGGAATCGATTAGATGGCGTGAGTTTAATCTTCCTGATTTGTTTAGCATCAAAAATACACATAATATCCTGTCTCGTGATATCGTCGAGAATA
Source organism: Streptococcaceae bacterium (assembly GCA_031254295.1). Lineage (GTDB taxonomy): Bacteria > Bacillota > Bacilli > Lactobacillales > Streptococcaceae > Lactovum. Next base: position 761 of record JAIRUS010000181.1, read on the forward strand.
GTGGAGCTGTTCCATATCTGACAGCAGGTCAGGGAAATAACGCAGTGGGAACTTATATCAGCTATGATGAAAGTCAGATTGATGAGGGGAATAGTATTTTTATCGGTGGTAAAACATTTGTCGTTACCTACCAGGAAAGAGACTATTTCTCAAATGATAGCCATAATTTAGCCTTGTACTATAACGAATATGATAAACGTACCAAAGAAAATCAACTCTTTATGGCAACGGCTATTTATAAATCATTATCACATCTATATTCGTGGGGGAACAGCATTTCACGAAGTAAGATTCAAAGTGACATTGTAGCATTACCTGTCAGCGCTGACGGAGAAATAGACTTTGATTTCGTGTCAAATCTGATGTCCGCTATGCAGAAAGTTGTGATTAAAGGTGTTGTGGATTGGGCGGATAAACGGATAGAGAAGACGAGGGGAGTTGTGGGAAATGATTACTAAGATAAAATTGAAAACAGGTCTTGAGTTTGAACCCAGTAATGTAAATATCATTGTTGGTCCAAATAATGCTGGAAAATCAACATTTTTAACAGATATAAAAAATGAAATTTCGGAGCCAGATTTTATCAATAATATGGTCGTTATTGACGAGATAGAAGTGAATAAATTTAGTGAACGAGAGGCAATAGATTTTTTTAATACCAGAGGGAAGTCTTTTATTCATCCCACGAATCAACAGGCACAGGAGGCGATGGGAGGATATTTATTTTTTAGAGGAAACCTTAATAATTGGAGACAATACACACAAAGTCAAATAATAAATTCTCTTGTATTGGGAGAAGATATTAAAATCAGATATGGAGTAGTTGAGGCTATTACAACAAGGATTCTTGATGGACAATCAAGGTTAAACGGCCTTTGGCCGCAGAAATTTAGCATAAAATTTGAAGAAGATGATGAATCAAGTAATTTAGAGAAGATGTACAACTCCAAGGAATTGAAAAAAGAATTTTCGGATAATGTCTTTGAGTCACTAGGTTTATATCCTGAAATTTTAGTTATGAATGACGGTCGTGCGGAACTCTCCCTGCTAGATATTCCCCTTGCAATGGATGAGGAGTTTTCTTTCAAAAGAGAAGTAATTCAAAAATTAGAAGAAGGAAAACGCCAAAAAGACGTGAGTGACGGTATAAAAGCATTGATTGGAATTTTATTGGAATTGATAGTAGGGGATCCAGAAATAATTTTAATTGATGAAGTTGAGGAATTCCTTCATGCTCCCTTAGCAAGAAAATTAGGACAAATTGTTTCACGGATTGCTAGAGAAAAAAATAAGCAAGTTTTCGTAACAACTCATAACACTAATTTCATTATGGGGTGCATTGACTCACATTCAGATTTCAATATTCTTCGTCTTACTTATGATGATGTTTCTGGAGATGCGAAATTAATCGAAAATGACGAATTAAAAAGAATTGTAAAAAATCCATTACTTCGTTCGACGGGTGTTTTTGAAGGATTATTCTTTAAGAATGTCGTGGTATGTGAAGCTGATTCTGATCGAGTTTTTTATCAAGAAATTAATTATCGTTTATTGGAAGCCAAGAATTCGAGGGGAATAGAAGATTGTTTGTTTGTGAACGCTCGAAATAAACAGACAGTTGGAGAAATCACCCAGCTTTTGCGTCGCTTTGGTATTCCAGCAGCTTCGGTAATTGATTTTGATTTCATAAAAGAAGGTGGGCAGGTATTTACAAAATACTTGCAACAAAATGGAATTCCCAGAGAAATGAATACGGGGATTTCGAGCAAAAAGACAATCTTGCGTAACTTATACCTAAAACCCGAAGATGAAAGAAAAGATGACAAAGATAAATGGAGAAGTGAGCTGAAAAGCCTTGGGATTGGGTATTTAGAGGATGGAAATAAAGAATTGGCCGAATCGTTGCTAGCAGATGTTAATAGGTATGGTTTATTTCCAGTATATGTAGGAGAAGTTGAGCAGTGGTTGAAAAATATTTCAGCCAATGGGCATGGTAATAATTGGGTTATTGAAAAGCTTGGTGGTATGGGTGAAGATAACACATCAGCAAACTATACAAAACCAACAGATGATGATGTTTGGAAGTTTATGTCTGAAATTAAAAAATGGTTATCTAATCCTAATAAAAAGGGGATGTATTTTTGTGAAATATAGCAATGTGGGGGAATATGATGTTAAATGAAAATTAGGTTTGAAGCTAGAAGTGATTCTTAAACTGAAGGGAGAGACATTCTATATAAAAAGTCAAGTAAAAAGTAATTTCTAAGGAAATAA
>JAIRUS010000012.1 GCA_031254295.1 Streptococcaceae bacterium
GGCGACGTGATTCTCGCGGAGCCTCAAGCCTTGATTGGTTTTGCAGGACGACGGGTGATTGAGGAAACGGTGCGTCAGACTTTGCCAGATGATTTTCAGAAGGCTGAGTTTTTACTCAAGCATGGATTTGTAGATGCGATTGTTACGCGAGACTGCTTGAAGGAAAAAATTTCGCTGATTTTGAGGCTGCACGAGGGAGGTTTGAAATGACAGATATAGCCGAGGTTATCCGCAAGGCGCGGGCGTCGGATCGTATTTCCATGCGGGAAATTGCAGAGACTCTCTTTGACGATTTTTTCGAGTTGCACGGCGATCGTCAGTTTAGCGACGACGAAGCTATTGTCGGCGGACTTGCCAGCTTTCGGGGGCAAGCGGTCACGGTGATTGGCATTCAAAAAGGGCACAATCTGGAGGAAAATCTCGCCACGAATTTTGGTCAGCCCTCGCCAAATGGCTACCGAAAAGCCTTGCGGCTGATGAAACAGGCCGAGAAGTTTGGCAGACCGATCATTACCTTTGTCAATACGGCGGGTGCCTATCCTGGCATTGAGGCCGAAGAGCGTGGTCAGGGCGAAGCCATTGCCAGAAACCTGCTGGAAATGTCAGATCTGAAAGTGCCCGTGATTTGCTTTATCACAGGCGAAGGAGGATCTGGTGGCGCCCTTGCGCTGGCTGTGGCCAATCGCGTTTATGCGCTCGAAAATGCTGTCTACTCGGTACTCTCGCCCGAAGGCTTTGCGACGATTCTCTGGAAAGACGGCAGTCGTCGCGACGAAGCCGCTGAGCTGATGAAAATGACGTCAGACAAATTACTAGAGATGGGAATTATTGATGGCATAGTAAAAGAAGATGTACTTATTTTAAATTTGACTACAACAATCCGCCAAACGCTTCAAGAACTGTCAAAATTTTCAGAGGAAGAATTACAGGCACAACGTTATGAAAGATTTAGGAGATATTAGAATCGGTTCTAAAACCGAACATTACTAAACTTTAATTTGAAATTTAAAAATCATCTGACCTATGTTAGATGATTTTTGTTAAACTAGTAAAAATGTGTGCGTGTAAGTTCAAAAAAACTAAAAATTTTTGTGAATTGAAACCATTCATTTGAAAATAGCTAATAGGCTGAAAGATTCAACCTACTTAAACGAAATTTAGGAGGAAACATGGAAACAAAAAACGACATCATTTTAGATGTGTATGCTCGCCCAGATGCAAAACTTTGGATTGGCCTTTCTTTTCAACATCTTTTTGCGATGTTTGGCTCGACAGTGCTTGTACCAATTCTCGTGGGAATTAATCCCGCTATTGCACTTTTATCTTCAGGACTTGGAACTCTAGCTCATATGTCAGTAACCCGTTTTAAGGTTCCTGCCTATATGGGCTCTTCTTTTGCCTATATTGCGGCTATGCAGCTACTTATGAAGCAGGGGGGAATGCCAGCGATTGCCCAAGGGGCGATGACAGGCGGACTTGTCTATTTGATTGTTGCTGTAATTGTTCATTTTGCAGGTCGTAACTGGATTGATAAAATCTTACCTCCCATTGTCGTTGGACCAATTGTCATGGTGATTGGACTATCACTTGCGCCAACAGCCATCAATGATTCAATGTTTATAGGTGCAACGCCTGCAGGAAAATACAGTCTTGCTTTACTGTCTGTGGCTTTGATTACAGTGTTTGCAATTATTATCTATAGTATCTATGGAAAAGGTTTCCTCAGTGTGGTGCCGATTCTTTTGGGAATTGTGACAGGCTACATTGCAGCCATAATTATTGGAAAAATGAATGGCATGACTATTGTTGATTTTTCAGGATTAGGGAAAGCCCATTGGTTTGCCTTTCCACCAGCTGAAATTATTTTTGCAAGTTATAAATGGGCATTCTATCCATCGGCTATATTGACAATGGCACCGATTGCCTTTGTGACAATGACAGAGCATTTTGGACATGTCATGGTGTTAAATTCATTGACAGGGCGTGATTTCTTCAAGGATCCAGGACTTGATAAGACTCTAGCAGGTGATGGGGCGGCTCAGATTGTTGCAGGAATTCTTGGGGCACCACCTGTTACGTCATATGGTGAAAATATCGGTGTCATGGCGATTACTAAAATTCATTCAATCTATGTTATTGCAGGAGCAGCGGTTCTGGCTGTAATTGTCAGCTTTATAGGAAAGGTCTCCGCTTTGTTACAATCTATTCCGTCTCCAGTGATTGGAGGAGCATCGATTGCATTATTTGGAGTAATTGCTGCGAGTGGCCTTAAAATCATCGTGGAAAATAAAATTAATTTTGATATCAAACGTAATCTCTTAATTAGCTCAGTTGTGCTTGTTATCGGAATTGGGGGCATGGTTCTGAATATTAGTTATGGTGTGCATAGTCTACAAATTTCCTCTGTTGCGATTGCAACTTTGATAGGGATTGTTTTAAATCTGATCTTGCCAGAGGAAAAAGACTAGTCAGACGAGATGTGGAGTATTTGAAGAAATAAAAATTATTTATTGCTAAATAAAAAAGAACTGGAGTTACAGGTGCTTGTGAAAACGGTAAAAAAATGATAAAATTTTATCTGTATAAGTGTGTAAAACACATGATTATACAGATTTTTTTATTAAATTTATAACTAGGAGAATTCATGAACAGACCTGATAGTGGATTAAATCCCACGTCTATCATTCTGCTCGTGGTTGTAGTTGTATTGGTTATTGTTGTTGTTGGATTATTACTGCTAAGTCGCAAGTCTAAGATTGAGACTGGAAAACTTGTTAAGAATGCTGAAAATAAAGCCAATGAAGTCGTTGAACTTGCAAAGCGTGAAGCAGATAGTCTCCAAAAAAATACAGACCTTGCTTTGAAAGATGCAAAGCGCAAGCAACGAGATGAGATTGAACAAGAATTTAAGGACGAGCGTAAAGAGCTTAAAGATACTGAAAAACGTCTGACACAGCGTGAAGAACAGCTGGATCGCCGAGATGGCGTGTTGATGCGTAAAGAGCAAAGCCTTGAATCTAAAGAGTCCAATCTCCAAAAGAAGACTGATACAATCAAAAATCGTGAAGCAGAACTCGCTAAAATCGAAGACCAAAAGCACGCCGAACTTGAACGTGTTGCTCAACTGTCAACTGAAGATGCTAAAAATATTATCCTAAATGATACACGGGATGGATTAACTCATGAGATGGCAACTCTGATCCGCAATGCGGAAGAAAAAGCTAATCGCGAAGCAGAGACGAAAGCGAAGAATATTATTTCTCTAGCTGTTCAACGCTTGTCTTCAGAATCAATTGCAGAGCAGACTGTTACAGTTGTCGCTTTACCTGATGAAGGAATGAAGGGACGAATTATCGGACGTGAAGGCCGTAACATTCGCACCTTTGAGGGCCTAACAGGTGTAGATGTGATCATTGATGATACACCAGAAGCAGTAGTTCTTTCAGGCTTTGATCCGATTCGCCGAGAAATCGCGCGTATGACGCTTGAACAATTGGTGAAAGATGGACGCATTCATCCTGCACGTATTGAAGAGTTAGTTGCGAAGAATCGCAAAGAGATTGATCGTAAGATTCGTGAATATGGTGAGTCAGCCGCCTTTGAGGTAGGCGCACACACACTTCATCCAGATCTTATGAAAATTATGGGACGTCTTCATTTCCGTAGTTCTTATGGGCAAAATGTTCTTGATCACTCTGTAGAAGTCGGTAATCTTGCAGGACTTTTGGCAGGAGAGCTTGGAGAGAATGTGCCACTTGCTAAACGTGCGGGATTCTTGCATGATATTGGTAAGGCACTTGATCATGAAGTAGAAGGCTCACACGTTGAGATTGGTACGGAACTCGCACGCAAATATAAAGAGAATCCAGTTATTATTAATGCCATCGCGTCACATCATAATGATACAGAACCAACATCTGTTATCGCAGTTTTGGTAGCAGCGGCCGATGCGTTATCGTCTGCTCGTCCAGGCGCGCGTCGTGAATCTGTGGAGAACTATATTAAACGTCTGCAGGACCTTGAGGCTATTTCCAATAGCTATAAGGGGGTTAAATCGGCTTATGCCTTGCAAGCAGGTCGCGAGGTACGTGTCATGGTGCAACCAGATAAGCTTAATGATGAGCAGATTACTGTTCTTGCGCATGATATCAAGTTGCGCATTGAAAAAGAGATGGATTATCCTGGAAACATTAAAGTCACAGTTATCCGTGAAATACGTGCTACTGATACTGCTAAATAAATTTTATAAACACATTGACGTTTCAATGTGTTTTTTGAAAAATAAAATTATTAGAAAATTAACTTTTGTGTTACAAAAACTTGATTTACAGAATTTACAATGTTATACTAAAGAAAAGTTTAGGAGAAAGATATGCGAGAACGTGGCTTACTAATCGTATTTTCTGGCCCATCAGGTGTCGGAAAAGGCACGGTTAGAGCAAAAATTTTTGATAGTCCAGATAATAATTTAAGATATTCAGTTTCAATGACAACCCGTAATCAACGTCCTGGAGAGGTTGATGGCAAGGATTATTACTTCCGAAGTCGAGAATATTTTGAGCAGACAGTACATGAAGGGCAAATGCTTGAATATGCTGAATATGTAGGCAATTACTATGGCACACCACTGAAAGCAGTAAATCAATTACTTGATGAAGGTTATGATGTTATGCTTGAGATTGAAGTGCAAGGGGCTTTGCAGGTTAAAGAGAAAGTACCAGATGGTGTCTTTATTTTCCTTACCCCTCCTGATTTAGGAGAACTACGTCAACGTTTGACTGATCGTGGCACAGATTCTGATAAGGTCATCGAAGAACGCATGGTTAAAGCGCGTGAGGAAATCCATATGATGTCCGCTTATGATTATGTGATAGTAAACGATGTTGTTGATCTGGCAGCAGAACGAGTAAAGAAAATCATTGAAACAGAGCATTATCGAGTAGAGCGTGTGATTGGAAAATATGAAGCCATGCTCGAAGAATTTGAAGAAAAAGAGGTAACTAAATTATGATGCTACGTCCATCTATTGATGCGCTTTTAAAGCGTGTAGATTCAAAATATTCACTTGTTGTACTTGAAGCAAAACGTGCTCATGAACTTCGGGCAGGCGAAAAAGCTACTATGGAATTTAAGTCAGCGAAGCCAACCCTTTCAGCTCTTGAAGAAATTGAAGCAGGAACAGTTACAATCCACCCAAATGCTGAATTAAAGCGTGAAACTTTGAAACAGAAAGAGGAAGTTCTTTATCTTTATAAGCTTGAAGAAGAACGCCGTATTAAAGAATTGATTGCACAAGAAGAGCGTGAAGAAGAATCTAAGTCTAAAGGTTCCCGCTCTGAAGCAAGCAAAAATTCAGAAAGTAAATAAATAATAAAAAGAACGCTTAAGCGTTCTTTTTATTGCACGAGAAAATGGCTACGAGTTGCAATATATGTTACGCTTTTTGTTATAATTAGGCTATGACAAATACTTATAAATCAGGTTTCGTAGCAATTTTAGGACGTCCCAATGTTGGAAAGTCTACTTTCCTTAATCAAGTAATGGGACAAAAAATTGCCATTATGTCTGATAAACCTCAGACAACTCGCAATAAAATCATGGGAATCTATACGACTGAAAATGAACAGATTATTTTCATTGATACGCCAGGAATTCATAAACCCCACAATGCTCTAGGGGACTTTATGGTACAAGCAGCTTATAGCACGCTTCGTGAATGTGATGTTGTGCTTTTTATGGTAGCCGCTGATGAGCCACGTTCAACAGGTGAAGACAGGATTATTGAGCGCCTTAAAAAAGCTGAGATACCTGTAATTCTTGTCATCAATAAAATTGATAAAGTTCATCCAGATCAATTGTTTGAAAAGGTAACAGATTATACCAGCCAGATGGAATTTGCTGAGGTCGTACCTATTTCTGCTTTACAAGGTAATAATACAGAGACTTTACTTAACACAATCACGGATAAACTAGTTGAAGGACCTCACTATTTCCCAGATGATCAAATTACAGACCATCCAGAGCGTTTCTTAGTATCTGAGATGATACGTGAGAAGATTTTGCAACTGACACGTGAGGAAGTTCCGCATTCGATTGCTGTTGTGACAGAGTCAATGAAACGTGATGAATTTGATAAAATACATATCCGTGCGACGATTTTTGTTGAGCGTAAATCTCAGAAGGGGATTATTCTTGGCAAAGGCGGCGCAATGATAAAAAAAGTCGGACAATTGGCGCGACGTGATATTGAGTTGATGCTAGGCGATAAGGTTTATTTGGAGACTTGGGTGAAAGTCAAAGAAAATTGGCGTGATAAAAGATTAGACTTGAGTGACTTTGGCTACGTCAAAGAGGAAGGCTAATGGGAAAATTAGCTGAAAAAATTTTAAATCGTGAAATTGTAACAGTTGGTGCTGCATCAGAATTTTCAATGCTGACCCGTGCTGAAGTTATCCAGTTTGTTGAAGAAAATGCTCTCAAAATATATGATGAAATTGAGGGGAAATGGTACAATGAGTCAGCAATTGGACATTGCTAAAGAAGAATTGACTAAATTTTAATTTATCTGAAACATTTTGCAAAAAAATACGTATATAATAGTAAGGCAGAAAATTTTAGCAAAAAATAACAGAAAGTTTTGAATTATAGCCAAAAGTTATATTTTATGCTATAATATTTAAGCTGAATAAATAAAGAGACATGAGATTGTAGTCTTGATGAAGACGCAATTTCATAAACAGGAGAAAGAAATGGCTGCAAAATCTAAGAAAAGTTTAGAAGATATTACAAAAAAGTTTGGTGACGAGCGTGAAAAAGCGCTCAATAAAGCCCTTGAAACTATTGAAAAAGACTTTGGTAAAGGGGCTTTGATGCGTCTTGGTGAGTCTGCGAATCAAAAAGTTCAAGTGATGAGTTCAGGTTCGTTGGCACTTGATATTGCTCTTGGTGCAGGTGGCTATCCTAAAGGTCGTATCGTTGAAATCTTCGGACCCGAATCATCAGGTAAAACGACAGTAGCCTTACATGCAGTAGCGCAAGCTCAAAAAGAAGGCGGAGTAGCTGCTTTTATTGATGCTGAACATGCTCTGGATCCAGTTTATGCGCAGGCATTAGGAGTTAATATCGATCAACTCTTGCTTTCACAGCCAGATTCTGGAGAGCAAGGCTTGCAAATTGCTGAAAAGTTGATTGAGTCAGGTGCGATTGATATTATTGTTATTGACTCAGTAGCGGCGCTTGTCCCTCGTGCTGAAATTGAAGGAGAAATTGGTGACTCAACTGTCGGTTTGCAGGCGCGTATGATGTCACAAGCTATGCGTAAATTAGCCTCAGTCATCAATAAGACGAAGACAATTGCGATCTTTATCAATCAACTTCGTGAAAAAGTTGGTGTTATGTTTGGGTCACCAGAGACGACCCCTGGTGGACGTGCCCTTAAGTTTTATGCCTCAGTTCGCCTAGATGTGCGTGGTTCTAAACGTATTGAAGAGGGATCTGGAGATAATAAAGAAGCAATCGGTAAGGAAACGACGATTAAAGTTGTTAAAAATAAGGTGGCTCCACCTTTCAAGAAGGCAAATGTTGAAATCATGTATGGCGAAGGAATTTCGCATGAGGGCGAGTTGCTGACAATTGCGACAAATCTAAATATTGTTCAGAAATCGGGCTCTTGGTTCGCATATAAGGATGAAAAGATTGCCCAAGGTAGTGAGAAAGCTAAAAAATATCTCAAGGAAAATCCAGAAGTTTTTGCTGAAATTGATCGAGCTGTGCGTGAAAACTATGGCTTACCAGTAGGAGAAGTTCAAGTATCAGCAGTGGCAGAAGAAAAAGTTGAGAAGAAAGCTGCTAAAGCGAAAAAAGTCGAGCAACAAGAAGAACTTGAACTTGAGCCGCTTGAGCTTGATGAAGAATAAGTTACATTGACTTATTTTTATCTTCATTAAATATAAAATATAAAGCCGAGAAATTTGAACTTTAAGTGAACCTAGGAAAAGGTGAAAGTTATTTTATATTTAAAATCCTTTTATCAAGGAAATTTTATGGAAAATCCTTAAAAGAAGAAGAAAAAAGGTGATATAATAGTATATAAAATTTTGGAAGTTATGAATGATTGAAATATTTACTGGTCCTGGTTGTACATCGTGTAAAAAAGCTAAATCTTGGCTCGCTAGACATAATATTGAGTTTATGGAAAGAAATATAGTATCAGAGCCTTTGTCTCCGGACGAAATAAAGCAAGTTCTGATGCGTTGTGATGATGGCGTTGAAGGTTTGATCTCTAGCCGTAGTCGCACCATGAAGATGCTAGGGGTTAATTTTGAGGAGTTACCATTTTCACATGCTGTCAAAATTATTGCCGATAATCCTCAAATTTTGCGTCGCCCGATTATTATGGATGAGAAACGGCTACATGTAGGCTACAATGAAGAGGAGATTCGCACTTTTCTTCCGCGTACTGTTCGTGTACTTGAAAGTGCTAACGTACGTAGTCAGGATATAATGTAGATAATGAAGAAAGCGCCATAAGCGCTTTTTTGCTACAATAAACTATGCTTAAAATTTTTGATAATCATACGCATCTGAATTCAACTGAATTTCTTGGACGTGAACAAGAAATTATCGCTCAAGCGAGGGAACTAGGTGTTGTCAAGCTGAACAATGTCGGAGTGGATAAAAAGACTAATGAATGGGCTCTGGAACTAGCGAAGCAATTTGAAGAGTGTTATGCGACAATCGGTTGGCACCCTGATGCAGCTGCAGATTTTGACGGTGAGACTGAGCAGTTTTTACATGATAATATGCTAAATCCAAAGGTTATCGCGCTTGGTGAGATTGGACTTGACTATCACTGGATGGAGGCCCCGAAATGGTTACAAGAAGATGTGTTTCGTAAGCAAATTAGGATTTCTAAGCACTATAATAAAGCTTTTCAAGTCCACATGCGGGATGCGCTGGAAGATACCTATGCTATTATCCGTGAGGAAGGAGTTGGACCTGCAGGAGCTATCATGCATTCTTTTTCTGGAACTTATGAGGAAGCAAAGAAGTTTGTAGAGTTGGGTATGATGATTTCATTTTCTGGCGTTGTAACGTTTAAAAAGTCATTAGCCGAGCAGGAAGCAGCGACTAAACTCCCCTTGGATAAAATCCTTGTCGAAACTGATGCGCCTTATCTAACACCCATGCCCTATCGAGGTAAGGAAAATCAACCAGCTTACACACGATTTACACTTGAAAAAATTGCAGCATTACGTGGTATCTCACTCGAAAAACTGGCTGAGGCGACATATGAAAATACAATGAAAATTTTTAAGTTGCAAAATTAGTTCTCAGCTTTTTAGGATTGAATAGAATTTAAGGTTAAGTATGAGAGAAAAGAGAAAAATTGATAAAGTTCTTGTGGTAGAAGGTCGAGATGATACAGCGAATCTAAAGCGTTTCTATGATGTTGAAACCTATGAGACACGAGGGTCGGCTATAAATCAGGAGGATATAGAGAGATTGAAAGTCCTTCAAGAAAAAAGAGGACTGATTATTTTTACTGACCCTGATTTTCAAGGGGAACGTATTCGTAAAATCATTATGGCTCAAATTCCTGAAGCTGAGCATGCGTTTATTCAAAGAAGTGAGGGACAACCAAAGTCTAAATCCAAAGGTCATTCATTAGGAATTGAGCATGCGGATTTTGAGGCACTGGAATTGGCTTTGGCGCTAGCTGGAGAAAGCAGATCAAAGTCTGAGGGCTTCATAGAGCTAGAGCTAGCAGATTTGCAATCCTTTGAGTTGGTGATGGGTAAGGAAAGTCGCAGGCGGCGTGAATATTTGTGTCGGGAGCTTAGAATCGGCTATACAAATGGAAAGCAACTTCTAAAAAGGCTTAATCTGTTTGGAATTTCGCGTGATAAGATTGCAGATACAATGAAAAATTATATGAATCATGAATAAGCTAAAAACATTCTGATTTATGCCACTCAAAAGTTAGCCACTAAAGCTAGCTTTTTGAATATCAGGCTATAAAATCCTATTTGTCGCTAGAGAATCAGAAATATGAACGTGTAGATTTGCGCTTTAGCCCCTTAGTAATAGCTTATAGTTTCTATCAGAGTGAGCAATCAAAATTGGACTGTCCCCAGTTCACTTGATTTTAGAAAATGATATGAAAACTAGCTAGGGAAATTCTAGCTAGTTTTTTATATTGGGAAGTCTTTCCAGTGGAGTCGAAAAGTTGGAAACCTTTCCAAGGGAAGGCGTGATACAATCAAAGTGTAAACGATTACAAAAAACAGGAGAAAAATGAAATGAAAAAAGGTAAAACTAAGGCATTTTGGGGAACGGCAGTTCTAACAGCTGCAGGATTACTGGCACTTGCTGGATGTAGTTCGTCCAGTTCAGGAACGTCAAATCCTAAAAATGGGACAATCACAATTTGGGCAGCATTTTCTGGACCAGATTTGAAAAATTATCAATCTACTATTGATAACTATAATAAAACAAATCCAAGCTATAAAGTAAAAGTTGTTGCAATGAAAGCCGACACATTGAAGTCAAAATTAACAACGGCAGGGAAATCAGGTGAAGGTCTTCCTGATATGGCAGAGCTTGCTTCTGAACAACTTCCTTATTACAAGGATTTAGGTTTGCTTGATAATTGGGATTCAATGATCAAGGATTCTAATTTGAAAGAGAGTAATTATGTTCCTGCGGCATGGAAAATCGGGACTTTGAGTGGAAAACAATATGGTATTCCAGATAAGATGGATACTTGGACAATGTACTATAACAAGACGCTTGTCAACAAGTATGCGCCTCATGCATTAGATGATGGAATTGTGACCTATAAAGAAGTTGAAGAAGCAGGTGCCGCAGCTAAAGGTGATGGTATCTATGCCACAAGCAATGATTGGGGATCTCAGAACTTTATGAATCTCTATCTCCAAATGGGCGGGACATGGCGTAATAGTTCTGGTAAGTTTAATATTGATAATGCTACTGCTCAGAAGGCATGGGGTGAATGGCAGAGTCTCTATAATGACGGTTATGTCGTTCCGAATGGTCAAGATGCTACAAAAGCCTTTATGAATGGAAAAGTCATTTTCAATCCAGAAGGAACTTGGATGTTGAATCAGTATCAGGGAATTACTGGTTTTGATTGGGGTGAAACCTTAACGCTTCAATGGGATACAAATAACGTTATCCAGTGTTCAGGAGCAGGACAATATGCAATTTTCAAAGAAAAATCTGCACGTTCTGAAAATTTGCAAAAAGGCATGGTGGCCTTCCTGTCATGGCTACAATCTAATCAGCTGAAGATTGTTCAATCTGGGGCGAATCCAACCTCTCTTGCAATGTTAAATAATGCAGACTATAAGAAATTACCCCAGTCGTTTCTATTGAGCGATTCTAAGGCTCAAAAAGCTTTGAAGATAAATACTGACGCAGGAATTTCTCCATTTATGACGACATTCGATGCGAAAAACTGGGATATGTTGACTGGCAAGGCTTCTATTCCAGATACATTTAATCAAATCCAACAAACTGTTGACGCACAAATGGGAAACTAAAATAAATATTTAGGATAGCATTTTCAGGCAGTAGAGGAGCGTCTCATTCTACTGCTTGATTTGTTATTAGAGTTCCTGCGAAAGGCACATTACAGCGTTAGGCCCCTTTGCTGTATCCCAATACTACTTCGCCTTCGGCTATGCTGTCCACTCTCACTATGCGGCTAAAGCCGCAAGTCGAGTGGCATCTGCATTCGCCTGCCTTGTAGCTGTGCCTTTCTGCCTTTCGCAGGAACTCTATTGGAAGTTATAGAAATGACAATTAAGAAGGTAAATATGAAAAAAAATAAATCAATAAAAAAGTGGAATTGGTGGATGCTTTTCTTCTTAGCTCCATTTTTCGTTGTATTTTTAACATTTTTTCTCTTCCCAGCTTTTATGGGGCTATTTGTGTCCTTTACAAAGTGGGATATTTTTAATTCACCTGTTTGGGTTGGCTTAGAAAATTACAAAACGCTTCTTTTTGATAGTGGCTCCATTTGGCACATTCAGTTTATAAAAGGATTTGATAATACATTCCTATTCGCACTTTTTACCGTCCCATTATGTATTGTCGTCCCTATGTTCTTAGCAGTATTGCTTTTGAATAAACCAAAACTGATGGGAATGTTTCAAGCCATTCTCTATATGCCAACGTTATTCGCAATTTCAGCAGTAATGATTATCTGGTCATTTTTGTTGAGTATATCATATGGTCCACAGAGCATCTTTGGGCTCAAAATATTCTTCACAGGTTCACAACCTTGGGCTTGGATTACTTTGGCTTTAGTGACATTGTGGTGGACAATGGGAGGGAATTTAATCATTTACGCCGCTTCACTTAATGCGGTGGATCGAAATATTATCGAGGCTGCACAACTAGATGGTGCGAGTAGAAGCAGAATTTTCTTTAATGTTCAGCTTCCGAGCATTAGAGATCAACTACTTTTCACAACTGTTATGACAACAATTGCGCAACTAAATGTATATGGGCAGCCATTGATGTTAACAGGAGGAGGGCCGAATGACTCCACTCATGTTCTACTTATGTATATCCAAAATGCAGCTTTTGGGGCTGGAATTCCTAAGGCTGGAATGGCTTCTGCGATGGCCATTCTTCTTGGAGCTGGCATCATGTTCATTTCTATTTTCCAATTTGCTGCAGTACGTAGAATGAATAAATAGGAGTTGGTATGAAACAATCAAAAACAGCAAAAATCGTGTCTTTTGTCATCCTAGCAGTAGTGAGTATTGCTTGGATTATCCCTTTACTTTGGGCAGTGTTTACATCGTTCAAATCTCAAAGTGAAATTGCTTCATCAGGCTTCAGTTTGTTTCCGAAACAATGGACATTTTCTAATTATACACAGCTTTTGAGCAATAGTGATACCTCCCCAGTTTTTAGATGGTTTTTAAACTCTATGATTATCTCAGTGTCATTTACTATCTTAACCGTTTTTGTGACTGCTTTTGCGGCCTACGGATTTACCCGTATTCAGTGGCGAGGTAGGGAATTTATCTTTACACTTCTTCTAGGAAGTATGATGTTCCCTGGGGTAATCAATCTCATTCCAAATTATAAAGTTGTGTCAATGCTTGGCTGGACGAATACTTTCCTTGCAGTCATTGTTCCTGGAGTGGCAGGTGTCTTTAATGTTTTCTTGGTCAGACAATTTATGAAGGGGATTCCAGCTGAAGCAGACGAATCCGCAAAAATTGACGGAGCCAATGAATTTCAAATTTTTTGGTATATTATACTCCCGTTAATCCGACCAGTTTTACTGGTAGTCGCTTTGTTTAGTTTTACGGGGTCATGGAACGACTTCCTTTGGCCATCAATTGTAATGAATAATGTTGATAATATGCCAATAACGCCCGGTCTTCAACTGTTACAAGGTCAATATGTGACCTATCCGGGCCTCGCGACAGCAGGAGCAATTCTCGCATTGATTCCCACTTTTTTGTTATATCTGGTGGCTCAGAAGTATTTTATGCAGTCAATGTCTTTGCAGAGTGGGATGAAATAAATAGGCTTCCTGAAAAACGCACATTACAGCGTTAGGCTCATTTGCTGTATCCCAATACTACTTCGCTTCGGCTACGCTGTCCACTCTCACTATGCGGCTAAAGCCGCAAGTCGAGTGGCATCTGCACTCGCCTGCCTTGTAGCTGTGCCTTTCGCAGGAAGTCTAATAAACTAAAAATTTTTAGAACAGGAAAAATAATATGAAGCGCAAAGAATATCCTCGGCCACAATTCGTTCGAGAAAATTGGATAAATCTTAATGGCGAATGGTCATTTAAGTTTGATGATGAGAATGTTGGCGAGCAATCAGAAAATTTAAATAACCCGAGATTTTTTGATAGAAAAATAGAAGTGCCATTCGTCTATCAATCTAAACAATCAAGCATAGAAGAGCGTAGTTCCCATGATATTGTTTGGTATTTCAGAACGTTCAGTGTAGATTACTCAAAGAGTGAACGGGTCATTCTTCATTTTGGCGCAGTAGATTATGAAGCAGATATTTTTATCAACGGCCAGCATGTTTTAAATCACAAAGGGGGACATACTTCATTTGAAGTAGATGTCACGAATCATCTCAAGACAAAAGGCGAGCAAACGTTATCCGTTCGTGCAAAGGATAGGCATGACAATGAAAGTCAACCTCGTGGTAAACAATCTTGGGAAGAAGAGTCAGATGGAATCTGGTACAGCAACTCAACAGGAATCTGGCAAACCGTTTGGCTAGAAGTAGTGAATAGGACTTATCTTAAATCAGTCAAATTTACGCCAAAAATAGACACTGGCTTAGTTGAAATCGAGGCTAAGCAGAATATCCAACAGCCGACTTCACTTGACTATCTGATTTTATATAAAGGTGAGAAAATTGCCCAAGGAAAGATTGAAAATTCAGAAGAGCGATTTCATTTTGAAGTAGACCTTTTTCAAGAGCATATTTTTAGAAGTAATTTTCATCACGATGGTTATTGTTGGACACCAGAAAATCCAAATCTTTTTGAAGTAGAGCTAACTTTATCTGATGATGGTGAGCGAGCAGATAAGGTAAAGTCTTATTTTGGAATGCGTAAGATAGAACAGAAAAATGGCATGATTTATTTAAATAATAAGCCATATTATCAGAAACTGGTACTTGATCAAGGATATTGGCCAGAAGGACTATTAACGGCGCCAACGGACGAAGATTATAAGCTAGATATTAAAATCAGTAAACAGATGGGCTTTAATGGTTGCCGTAAGCATCAGAAAACAGAAGATCCGAGATTTCTATATTGGGCAGATAAGTTAGGCTATCTTGTTTGGGGAGAATGTGCCGCAGCCGTGGTTTATAATTCGAATTCTGTAGCGAGTTTATTAAGCGAATGGGTGGAGATTATTGAAAGAGATTATAATCACCCCTCTATCGTGACGTGGGTGCCACTCAATGAGAGCTGGGGTGTTCCCAATATTTCCTTTGACAGGCGGCAACAACACTTTTCACAAAGCCTGTATCATTTCATTCATTCACTAGATTCAACACGATTAGTTGTTGGGAATGATGGCTGGGCAATGACAGAGACAGATATTTGTTCCATTCACAATTATGGTCATGGGCAGAAAGAAGAACTACAAAAATACAACTATTTCAAAGAAACGCTAAGTACAAGAGAAAACTTAATTCGTCGTCCAAGTGCGCCTTGGCCTATTTTTGCAGAAGGTTTCAAGTATCAAAATCAAGCGATTCTGCTTACAGAATTTGGAGGGATTGGCTATGATATGTCAGGAGAAAATGGCTGGGGTTATACTTCGGTGTCGAATGAACAGGAATTTTTAGATGAATATCAAAGAATTATGGAGGCAGTCTACGCCTCACGAGGCTTATGGGGCTTCTGCTATACCCAGATAACAGATGTAGAGCAGGAAATTAATGGGCTATTGACCTATGACCGCAAGCTAAAATGTGATTTGGAAAAAATCAAGAAAATTAATGACGGCTTTCACGTAACGAGTGTGGAATAGGGAGCTTGGGAGGGAGAGAAATGAAAAAGAAGTTACTTTGGTTAATGTTACTCTCGGCTTTTAGCCTACTGACCTCCTGCTCAAGTGCATATAATGGGACAAAGACAAATACTTTTTCTCCGATCATAGATAATAATGCAGCAGACCCAAGCGTATTTCAAGCGAATAATATGTATTATTATACGCATACCCCAAGTGAAGATAAGGTTACTATTTGGCGCTCAAAAAATCTGAGTACAGTGGCAGCTGGAGAAAGCAAAACCATTTGGAATGTTGAATCTGGCTATGAAAATCCTTGGGCTCCTGAGATAAAGAGAATAAACAATGTTTGGTATATTTACATTGCGCTTGAAAAGGTTGGTTCTGGTATCCATCAGATGTATGTATTGTCAAATGCCTCCACGGATCCTTTTAAAGGAGAATGGAAGTTTGAAAAATTAGCAGGTATGGATGATAAGTTTGCGATTGATGGAACAGTATTTTCTAGCTCAGGAAAAACTTATTTTGTTTGGTCGGGCTGGTCGGGATATGAAGATGTTGCACAGAATCTGTATATTAGTCAAATGATTTCTCCAACTGAGGTTACAAAAGGGCAAAAAATCGAAATTTCCCATCCACAATATAGCTGGGAGTTGATGGAAACACCTGTTATAAATGAAGGACCTGAAGTGATTATTCATAACGGGGTAATCAATTTAACTTATTCAGCAAGTGGATCATGGTCAAATGATTATTGCCTAGGCTTAATAACATCGAATGTCTCTGATAACCTGTTGGATTCTAAAAGTTGGACGAAACAAAAAGAACCAATTTTTTCTTCAACTTCTAAAACTTCTGGCCCCGGGCATAATAGCTTTGCGACCTCAGAAAATGGAAAAGAAAACTGGCTTATCTTTCACGCAGCCAGAGTGGACGGATCTGGATGGAGCCGTTCGGTTAGGCTTCAAAAGTTTACATGGACCAAGAGTAATACCATAAAACTAGCTCAACCGCTTAACGCCTCCACGCAGCAGCTACTGCCCGCTGGTGAGGCAAATAGAATTAAAATACTTGCAAATAAAGGAGTAAAATCAAAGGGGCTTACGTTCAGGAAAGACGACCAGTCCAATAGTAAGCAAGTAGTTTCAGGCTTTGAAGATCCTAGTGAGAATTTGTCATTTAAGTTTTCAGCGAGTAAGCAATCCTACACTATAATCGTTTACGTAAAAACCGAGGACTTTAGTAACCCTGAGGATAATACGCAACAATTATCACTTATAGTGAACGGCAAGGAAACAGATATTGATTTGTCACCTAGTCAATATTATCAACCCGTTCAATTTCAAACGACATTAAAAGATAAGAACAGCTTAGTCATTGGCTCAAGCGTTGGTGGAAGTAAACTCTCGATTGATGCGCTTGTTCTTGCAAAAAATTAAGGATATAAAAGTATTGGACTAATGTCAAATGATAAGACATGAAAAAAGAAGTACTTTAGAAAGCTGAACGAAGGAATCTTGAATTAGAGACTTTGTTTCAATGTCTTTATGAAGATAATGTAAGTGGCAAAGGTAAGATGAGTGATGCGCGTTATACAAAGATTAACGGAAACTATGAGCAAGAACAAGCAGAATTGACTCAGACCATACAAACGCTTCGCGCGTCTTTGATTCAAGTAGAGGAAGTGAATTCTGGAATTCGTCGCTTTATTCAATTGAGCAAACAAGTATCTTAATCCCCAAGTGCTGGAACACGACATGATTCAATCACTCATTGAAAAAATAGAAATTGGAGAAAAAGCGAAGGTAGACGGACAGTGAAAACAGAAATTCAATATTATTTATCGCTTTGTCGGAAATCTGACAGAGTGAAACAACTGAAGTTTTGTGTCGTCTTACGGGGTGTGTTATAATTTTAATATGACAGAACAAGACATCGACCGTATTTCTAATATTATCCGCACGCAAGATATTTTGCGGCGTCATGATTTTAATTTTAAAAAGAAGTTTGGGCAAAATTTTCTAATCGACCATAATATCTTAAGTAAGATTGTTTTTGCGGCAGATTTAGATAAAAAAACGAATGTAATTGAAATTGGTCCAGGAATTGGATCACTTACTCAATATTTATTGGAAGAAGCCGCCGAGGTAATGGCTTTTGAGATTGACAAAAGTTTGATTCCGATTCTTGATGAAACTCTGGAGCGATATAATAATTTTCAACTGGTTTCGGCAGATGTTCTGAAGGTAAATTTGAAAGATTATATTCAAAAATTTGAACATCCTGAATATCCACTAAAAGTTGTTGCAAATTTGCCTTATTATATTACGACGCCTATTTTGATGCATCTTATCAAGTCAAAAGTTGAATTTACAGAGTTTGTGGTGATGATGCAAAAAGAAGTCGGCGATCGGATTACTGCCGTTCCTGGAAGTAAAGATTATGGTGGCTTATCTATTGCAGTCCAATTCTATATGGAAGCTGAGACAGCCTTTACAGTCCCAAGGACTGTTTTCGTTCCGTCACCAAATGTCGACTCCTCTATCCTTAAGATGACACGCCGTATTTCTCCACTTGTTGAGGTTATTGATGAAGAGTGGTTTTTCAAAATTGTTAAAATGTCCTTTGCACACCGTCGTAAGACGTTGATGAATAATCTGATGCAAGGGTTTGGGAAAGAAGCAAAGCCTGAAATTGAAAAATTACTTGGAAATATAGAAATTTTGCCAACTATCCGTGCAGAAGTCTTGACGATTCAAGACTTTGCCAAGCTTTCAGACGCATTAATTGCATTAAAATGATATGAATAAAAGCCAGCGAAAGATTTTCGACTGGCTTTTATTTATTGATATTAAATTCTATTTTGTGGCTGAGAAAAAGCAGGGTAATAAGTCATGATGCTTATAAACTGTTCATTTGTCCTTCATCAGAATTATTCTATTCTTTTTTTGTCCTGATGGGGGATTTCAGTATAATTCCCAGCGCGAACGCTTAATTGTTCAATTAATTGTATGGCAAGTTGACGAGATTGACTTGGAAGTTCAGCTAAGTTTTGTTGGAGTTTATTATCTGAAAGGCCGAGTAAAAAGTCTGACGAAAGGTCAAGTAATTCACAAATTTTAACCATGCCTTCTAAAGTTGGGTATTTCGTTCCAGTTTCGTAAGCAGATATTGTGCCATTAGATAGATTTAGTCTTTTTGCAAGTTCTACCTGAGTCCATCGCTTGTTTTTACGTGCGGCTTGTAGTTTTTCACCAAAATATTCTATACTCATTGTAAAATTATTCTCCCTAAGAAGATAATGACAAAAATTTATGTATCAATTTAAAGAATTATTCTACTAATGGTAGATTTTTGAAACTATTTTTTGTATTGAATTGTGGGAGGGAAAAGCTTTCTTTGGAAGATTGAGCCTTGGATTATGCTATGATGTGACTATGACGAAATTAGATGAGATATTTTGGGCTATCAAGACTGACCCGTTCAATGCAGGCTTTGAACAGGCTGGAATCTCTCCCTTGTATTTAGCTAATCCTGAAGCTAAAGTTTGCTTTATTGGGCAAGCTCCAGGACGAATTGCACAAGAAAAGAAACGTACTTGGGATGATTCGTCTGGTGATAGATTGCGTGAGTGGGCTGGAGTTTCGAGAGAAGAGTTTTATAATTCTGATAAAATTGCGATCGTAGCTATGGATTTTTATTTTCCGGGAAAAGGCAAGTCGGGTGATTTGCCACCTAGAAAAGGCTTTGCAAAAAAATGGCATCCACTTCTTTTTGAGCAGATGCCAAATATCGAACTTTTTATCCTTATTGGAAGTTATGCGCAGAGATACTACCTTGACTTGAAAGCAAGTGATAAGTCAACGGAGGTAATTAAAAACTATAAGAAGTATTTACAAGATGATGGATTTTTTCCCTTGGTTCACCCATCGCCTCGCAATAATATCTGGTTGGCGAAAAATGAGTGGTTTGAACGTGATGTGATTCCAGACCTAAAAAAGAGAGTGAGAAAAGCGCTTGACAGCTGAGCGCTTTTAGACTGTTTTATGCATGGTGATATGCTGTATCCCAGCTTCTTCAAAGATTTCACCGCTTGGCTCAAAGCCCGTTTTGTCATAAAAACCTTTGGCGCTGATTTGTGCATGCAGAGTGATTTCAGGAATATGATGGGAGCTTGCGAACTGTATAGCTTCATCTAATAAGAGCGAAGCATAACTTTTTCCGCGTTCTTCGGAAAGAACGGCCATACGTTGCAAGATAGCAGAAGTTGAATTTTCTTTTGGGAGTAAGCGGCAAGTGCCACAAGCTTTGTTTGCGTCGTTATATAAAACAAAGTGAATAGACATTGCTTCGTCAAGAGGTGATTCTACCTCAAGAGAATAGCTGATACCTTGTTCTTTTACAAATACCTCATTTCGGATTTTGAGGGCGTCCAAATAAGTCTCGGACATTGTATCTCTAGTATTTTTAATCTTCATCGTAAAATTTACTATAAAGCTCCGTTTCTAATATGAAATTAACTTCAAACCTTGCGTAATGAAAGTAATTCCATTATAATACAAATATGTTCAATAAGAGTAAATTATTTTTCTGGACCATTGAAATTCTTTCCGTAGCAGCTATTTTATGGCTCTTGGTTAAGGTCGATTGGGTCTTTAAGCCTATAACAATCATGTTCTCAATTGTCTTTATTCCTTTTCTAATTGCAGGATTTCTTTATTATGTCTTTGACCCTCTTATTGTTTTTCTTGAAAAAAAATTAAAAATCAAGCGTATATTAGGCATTATCTTGTCTATATTAATGGTCATTGGGGCTTATGTACTGATTGCTGTGACAGTAATTCCAAATGTTATTGCGCAATTAACCTCTTTACTGAATACGACAATTAAGCTCTATCCAGAAGTGAAGAGTTGGCTTATTCATCTTGTGAATTCGAGCCAATTCAAGTCAATTGCAAATCAAATTGATTTTACAAGCGTACTAAATAGTATTAGTAGCTCATACACGATGATTTTGCAAAACCTTTTAAATGGAATGACAACAAGTATTGGCTCGGTTGTTAGCGCCCTTGTTTCCATTTTATTTATCTTATTATTAGTTCCAATTTTCCTTTTTTATATGTTAAAAGACGGAAGAAAGACTTTACCCTTTGTCAAGAAATATTGGTTAGTCGAAGATAAATACAAAGTTATTAGTTTACTTGAAGCTCTAAATAGGACAATCTCAAAATATATTTTTGGGGTGGCACTTGACGCGTTCTTTATCTTTATCATGGCCTTGATTGGTTTCTCAATTATTGGTATTCCCTATGCGTTGATTTTCGCACTCTGGATGGCAATATCAAATCTGATTCCTTACGTTGGACCTTATATCGGACTTACTCCGCTTGTGTTGACAACTGTTTTCACTCATCCTTGGATGACCTTGATTGCGGTGATTTATATGACGCTTGTGCAGCAAATAGATGGAAATATTGTCTATCCTAGAATCGTTGGAGGGGCAGTTCATGTACATCCAATCACGGTGATGGTCTTGATGATGGTAATGGGGTCATTGTATGGTATCATTGGCATGGTAATTGGTATTCCAACGTATGCGATGTTGAAGGAAATTGTCAAGTTTACTGTCGGGCTTTATCGAAATATCAAAAAACGGAAAGAGTCCGCTTTGGATCACGCCTAATGTGTTATAATACAAGCATATAGAATATCAAAGTAGAGAAGTCTATTTGACTCTAACTAAACTTAGTTTTCTAGATTAAAGGAGAATTTCGCCTGATGTCAGCAGACCCGGCCGGGAATATATACGCGCAAATCGTACTTTTAGTAGTACTTACAGTTATTAATGCTTTCTTTTCTGCTTCAGAAATGGCTCTTGTTTCAGTTTCAAGAGCCAAAGTTGAGCAAAGGGCAAGTGAGGGAAACAAAGCCTTCCAAAACTTATTGAAAGTCATAGACAAGCCTTCAAACTTTTTGTCGACGGTTCAAGTTGGCATTACCTTGATCCAGATTTTGGTTGGGTCATCTTTATCAGATAGTCTAGCTTCAAAACTCGTCCCTTTATTTGGCGATAATCTAAAAATTGTGGCACAGATTTTAGTTTTAGCGATTTTGACCTATGTTTCGATTGTATTTGGGGAACTATATCCAAAGCGGATTGCTCAGAATTTGAAAGAAAAATTGGCTATCCGAATCGCGAAGCCGATTCAGTTTGTTGGAATTGTCATGCGCCCCTTTGTTTGGTTGCTTGCAGGGTCAGTGAATTTACTGAGCCGTCTGACACCTATGAAGTTTGATGATGCAGACGATGCAATGTCTCGTGATGAGATTGAGTACATTCTTGATAAAAATGAAGAAGCCCTAGATGATGAAGAACGTGACATGCTTCATGGGGTCTTTAGCCTTGACGGCATGG
>JAIRUS010000042.1 GCA_031254295.1 Streptococcaceae bacterium
GCTGGCATTGACATCTTTGAGGACTGCGGCTTGTGAGGTTTCAGAAGCCAGTGTGGTCACGATAATCTGGCTATATTTTGTGCTCGCTGCCTCATAACTTACTTCGTTTTGTGAATTGACTGCCGAGACGTTGTTGACGTTATAGATATTCTGTGATGTCGTTGCAGAAACGGTGGAGGTCAAAGATGCCAGAGTTGACTGATTGGCGCTGGTCTGGGTGTTGAGGAGGGAGGCAATGGCCGTTGAGTATGAGGCGAGGTCAAGTGGGGAGACTTGAGAGCCGTCTGCTGTATAACCCGTGAGCGCCTGGTTATATTCAGAGACGAGAGTAAGATAGTCGCTGTTATCCGTTGAGTGCGTTGTGATTTGGCCTGAAAGCTGTGTGCTCGCCGAATTCACAGCAGACTGATAAACTGTCGTTCCTGAAGTGCTCAACAACGTACTGTTATTGACGGTCGAAACGAGATTACTGATTGCGGTATTAACCGAGTTTGCGTCAGACGTGACGACAGAGTTTTGGCTATTGACTGCCGAGGTATCACTTATTGCTGCACTATAGGCGGCAGAGTTCGAGGTAACCGCCGACTGTTCTGTTGTTATAGCAGTATTTGATGTGGCAGCATTGATCCCTTGGGTTAATCCAGCAGTGCCACCCAAAAGCGCCAGTGTCGTTGCAGCATAAATCCAAGTCTTGCCCGACTTCCAACTCCGATAGTGACTGGTTTTAGTCTCAAAATACTTTGGCGCGATGTGTTTGTATTGTTCCATTGTTCAACTCCTTAGTAGCTCCCTATTACAGAATGGACTGAAAAACTGAGCTAATAATTATCTCGAAAGATTAAATTACAAATGCGAGATTAGTGTACCACTAATTGTCTATTTTTGCAACTATCAAAATTCTCACTCATTCTTTGTGAAATTGTGTATTTTGAACTTATAACAAAACCCAGACTAGTTTTAATCTATTCTGGGTTTGTAATCCGCTTGATTACCATAATCTACAGCTCTACCTAAGTCCATAACTCCTGCTTTAGTACTCCTATAGGCGACATTTAAACTGGCTGAGCGATAACCATATTCTTCAAAATCAAAGCTGACCGAACTCTGTTCAGGATCGGTGAGTTCAAAACCAGAAATTTCTGGCGAACGAATCCAGACCTTTGGTGGGTTTACACTTTTCTGTATTTGTCCTGTCACAAGATCCGTGACTGTGACTAACTCGGCTTGTTTGATTACTCGATTGGGCTCGATTGGGATATCCTCATAAATGACCTCAAAAGTTAAAATATTCTCTTCTTTCTTTTTCTGATGCCGAAGCCCAACCGAAAGAATCTGCTCCTCTTGAGTAAATTGAAGTTCTGCAATATCTTCTTCAAGGACGTAATTTTCAGGAATATGTGGATGATAGTTCAAACGTCCACCAACACGACCTTCTCGCACGACTGTTTTCGATATCTGATGGCCTTCTGAATCCAAATCAACATATTTTATCAGAATGCGTCCATGTTGTAAACGATAAAGAACTTTTATGATCTCTGACTCTGATGGCGCGTCAAAGCTAATCTCTCTTTGACTTTCATTGCCTAAGCTATAACCTTCAAATTCTGGAGAGATAACAGTTTCAATAAGCCCTTCTCGCTCTTCAACGATTTTCTCCGTCGCCAAATCTTCTACAAGATGAACTAAGATTTCTTGCTCTTTTCGTCCAAGCTCATCCCCTTGCTCATTCTCATAGATAACAGTAAATTCAAGATTCTTTGTCCTTTTTGAAACTTGATGTTCAAGTTCAACTTCAAGCACCTGCTCTTTTTCTGAGAATTTATAACTTTGCAGGTCAATTGGATTTACTAAGCTGTACTTATCAGGTGCGTGAAGCTCAAAACGTGGAAAACTGCCATAGCTCCCCATCAGATGAATTGTTTCTCCTACTTGAGCACGTTTTTCATCCGCCCTATCAATCAGTTTGATAAAGATATCCCCTTTTAGAGTTTTATAGCGAACTTGAGTCACTGCGGACTCAAAATCATGTTCCGCAAGGTTATAGTGAATCATTGGTGCTTCAAAGTCAAGTAAGCTATAGCCATACAGCTCTGGTAATTCGACTTCAAAACTTTCTACTTTAGATGACTTTGTGACATTTCCTGTCACAAGATCTTTATCTATTTGCACATCGGCTAGCTTGACAATGCGATTTGAGTCAGTCGGAATTCCTACTAACTCTACCATCAACGTCATGCTTTTACTACTTAGCTCATGCTTATGCGCAAGCTGAATCCTAATCTCTTGGTCTTGTTCGCCATAATGAAAAGCATTAAGATTAACCCTATTTAGCGCTTCATAATTCTCTGGAAGCTCCACCTCATAGTCAAGGACTTCCCCATATTGACCAGAAAATTCTAACGTTTCCCCGACTTGACTAGAATCGTCACCCTTATCTCCCTCTATATCACGATAAGAGATTGAAATTTTGCCGTATAAGGGCACATAATTTACCTGCATCTGATAGTTTTGGAAGCCATTCAATTTTGGCTGGTAGCTCAATTCAGAGACATCTAGTTCTGGCACAAAACCATAAATTTCTGGAAGGGAAATCGTCAACTCCTCAGACGCCATCTCAACTCTCTCCTCAGTCGTTACGAGGTCTTTGTCCACTTTATACTTCGTCGTCTGGCTGAGACTCTTTTCCTGAGATGGCACTCCTGTTAGGATAACCTCAAAACTTGATTCACTTTCATAAACTTCATGCTCATGTATCAGATTTATCTCAATAACCTGTCTCTGTTCTCCAAATCGATAATCGGACAAGTCATAAACCTTATCAAGTTTGAAGTTCTCTGGAACCTGAATGTGATAGGCTAAAGGCTGACCAAAGGGTCCTGACTTGACAAGCGTATGAAAGAGTTGTTTCTCCTCTGTGTCGGTCTCTCCATCTAGATCAAAATATTGGATAGAGATTTCTCCTTGAAGGGCTTCATAATAAACCTCGAGTTCCATGTCCTGATAATCATTTTCAGCCAGGTCATATTCTATGAGCTGCTTTTCTGAATCATTCACATAACCATAAAATTCAGGAAGTTGAAGTTCCAAAACCTCTGGATCCGCACTTATCTCAACATTTCGAGTAACCAAATCTTCATCAATGATTACCTCTGCTTCTGAGATTATATCCAACTCTTCTGTTGGACCGCCTAAAATATGGGCTTTAAAACGTGATGTTTTTCTAGTTATTTCATGCTTATGTTTCAGTTGGACAAGGATTTCCTGATCTTCCGCTCCAAACTTATAAGGTGATATGTCAAGCTTTTCAGCTCCTACAAGCTCAAAGACTGCAGGAATCGCCAGCTCATAATTGAGCGGCTCTCCATAGTGACCAATCAACTCTAGAGTTTTACCAATCTGATCATCGCCATCAAAATAACGGATAAAAATTTTACCTTCTGCTAGGAAATAATTAACTTCACTCGTCTTAGATTCAAAATTATTTTCAGTCAGGTCGTAAACGAGAACGTGTGCATCCGAATCGTTGAGATAACCATAAAACTCTGGAAGCCGAATGCTCAGACTGGTCTGGTCACAACTTCTCTCTACTTCCTCGCTGACTAAATCTTTGTCAGACTTCAGCTGAGCCGTCTCTATCAGTAGATTTTCTCCATCTTTAGTCGGAGCACCAACAAGTTTCACTTCAAATTTAACTTCGGAGAATTGGATATCATGCTTATGTTTCAGCCCAACTTCAATGACTTGAGCCGTCTCCCCGAACTTATAGGCTGAGGTCTCAATCTCTGAAATTAATTCCATATGTTCAGGAATTTCAAGCTCATAGTCAAGACTCTGCCCATATGTTCCAGTCAAGTTCACTGAAGGGCCTAACTGAATCGGCGCATCAGTCGTCTCGTCTGCGTCAAAATAAACAAGTGATATTGTTCCAAATAATTGCTCATAGCGAACATTTACGTGTTTAGACTCTAGGACTTCTGCGACGACATCATAGGTCAACTTCGAACTTTCCTGATCGTGCGTATAACCGTAAAATTCTGGAAGCTCAATCTCTAGCACTACTGGATCTACGTCTATGAGATTCTCACCAGTTACTAAATCGCGATTGCTATGAATTTTTGAAGTCTTTGAAATAAATAGTTCTTCTGTTGGGGCCTCTTTTAGCTCAACCTCAAAGATAATCTCCTTATCTTCGTATTCATGCGCATGCTTGAGTAGAATTTGAATTTCCTGTTCGTCTTCTGAGAAGAACACAGATGATAGAGTGAGCGGCTCTGCCAGTTCATAATTTTCAGGAAGCACGGGCTCAAACTCTACCGATTCTCCATAATAGCCCGTTAATTCTATTGCTTCCCCTACTTGAACAAGCTCTGTAATTGAAGTCGTATCAGTATCTATATAGAAAAATCGAACACTAGCTTCCAAACGCTCATACTCAACTTTTATCAACTCAGAGCTAAAATCATTTTCCTCAAGATCTATCTTGATTTCCTGTAATTCTGGTTGCTTTAAGGCATAGCCATAGACTGAAGGACTTGAAAATTCAAACTTTGTTGTCGCTGCTGATTTTGAAATTATCCCCGTTACTTCGTCACGATCGCACTCTACTTCTATAGTTTTTAGGACATGAGATGAGTCTATTGGCACACCTAGCCATTCTATCTTAAGATTAATTGATTCTGTCCATTTATCATGTACATGCTTCATTGGCAAAATGATAGTTTGCAGTTCTTCTGAAAACTTATAGCTTGTCAAATCCTCATCTTTAGCTAACTCATAAAGTTCTGGTATGGTGTATTCATAACTCGGTGTACTCCCGTAAGGAGCTGACAGCTGTACAACTTCCCCTACCTGCAAATCATCTGCATCACTATCAACGTATTTTATCTCAATTTGACCAATCAGTGGTTCATAAAGCACCTTGATTGTCTCATTTTCAGGGATTTTATTTTCTGTGAAATAATACTCCGTAAAGACTTCATTGAGCAATTTATAACCATAGTAGCTCGGTGGCACAATAGCCTCCAGCTTTTGTAGGGCTTCAAATTTTTCCTCATCTGTCACCAAATCTTTATATCTGTTATAGGAAATATTCTGCTGCTGTTGTCCTAAAATTTCACCTCGAATATTTTCAAATTTCGCCGTGTATGAAAATTCGGATTCGGATTCCTCAATCATATGGCGTAGACCAACCACAAACTGTTGGTGTATCTCGGAAAAAATCATGTCATCATAGTTTGGTAAACTATCAAAGCGATAATATTCTGGAATTTCAAAGTCCTGATTGACCTGTTGTCCGTACTGACCAGATAGGAGGAGTCTCTCTGCCACTTCTTGATTGTCTCGATCCCGATCGACAAACTTTATCTCAATCTCACCAAACATGACTTTATACTCGACTTGTCGAGTATAAGACTGAAATTGATAATCCTCTGGACGAATCGTCAGAAGCTTTTCTTCTGAGTTCTTTAAATCAAAACCATAGAGAGAGGGTAGCTCAACTGTTAGCAACTCTGGTTCTGAACTTTTAATTGTCAGACCAGTTACTAGATCTTTCTCTGCGCTGATCTTTGCTTCCACTCTAAGTTCAGGTTGAACAAGATTTTGGAAGTCTTCAGGTAAGCCTGTAAGCTCAACTTCAAAAATAAAATTCTCCAGTTGATGTCTGAGGTATTGATGTTTTAGTAATATTTCAATTCTTTGAATCTGGTTTGGTAAAAAATGGCTAACTTCTGTTAAATTATCCTGATAGAGCTCAAAATTTTCCAAGTCCTCTGACAAGTCAGAACTGTAGTCAATCTTACTGAAGGCTGGTCCCGTTAAAGTCTCTGTCTTGATAAGTTCGTTATAGTTATCATAATCATAATAAGAAACCTCAACTTGACAATCAACTGGATGATAGTTGAGAGTGAATTCAATCTCTGTCAAGCTCTTTGCAGAAATATTAAAGTCACTTATAGGTCCCTCCTGCTTTTCATTTTCGAGCTTATAGCCTTTAATAAGTGGTAACTCTTCAACGACAATCGAAATTTGATTATCTGAATTAATTTTTATGATAGGCGAACTGCAAAGATAAGAAGTCGAGCCTGAAATTTCTTTATTTGTCACAACATCTAAACTGGCAAACTTTGTAATTTCTGCCGTGAAAACTATATCCTCAAAAAACTCTGAGCTATCAGATTTTTGACGTCGAATCGTTACCCTTATCTGACGACTGGTCTCACTTTCTCGTTTTTCGTGAGTCAGATGAACAATCGTTTCATCTTGTAGCTTCTCTGTACGAAGAATCCGATAACCATCTTTTGCATAATCCCATTGATCAAAATTCTCAATGGCATAGCCCTCACTATCTTGAAAATGCACCCGCATTTCTGCCTCGTCATCTCGATAACCTTCGGTGATGCGTTTGCTGGTATATTGATCCAAATATTTTTTTGTCAGTTCATCAAAATACTTACGTGTTTCAACCTTATAGAGGTACCAGTAATTATAACTTGCACTGATTTTTTTTGAAATCTGGGCAAGATCTTCTCCCATCAGAACGTAATCTGGAAGAAAGTGATTTTCTATTTTTTCTAAATCCTCAAAAGAGAAAGAGCGCTCAAAATAATTCTCAACTGGAAACTTGAATTGTGGCGCTTGTTTGAAACCAAGAAGAGCAAGAAGAATCATAAAAATCGTTAATGAGGCTTGTTGGTCTTTCTCAAAACTATTAGTATTTTCAAGCAAGCCAAGCAGACGATTTTCGTCAAGAAGAATATGATAACGATTAATCTTGAAAAAATTGGAATTTTGACCGACGGCAAATGTAATCGGCCGGATAAAATCGCGATTTGAATCCATTTTTTCTTGGAATTCGGAACGAAAGCCAAAAAAGTCTGATGCCAAAATCCGATTCAGACGTGCCACAATATTCCTAAAAGATGATTCATTCAAAAACCTAAGTGTGAGACTATCTGTCACAAAAGAGTCTTCGAAGATAAAGTGGGGCTTACCATCAACAATTGAAAGCGGCAAAACTTCTTCATCAATGGCCGCTGGCGCAAATGAATCAAGTAAGAGACCCTCACTTGCTAGATCTGGTATTTCTCGTAAAGTCTGCCCACGCATAAAAATGCGTTTTGTCCCACGCATCTTTTCAAAGAATAAAGCACGTTGAATATCTTGATCCTTCGGAGAAAACAGGATATCATCAATATAAAACAGATTTGGGTTTTTTGAATCTTGAATTATTTTCTGCGCCATTGTTATACACTCCAACTGATATCTTCCTACAGTATAGCATAAATCAGCGACTTATTTTAACTGTTTTGTGTACTTTTGCTTTCTAAGGTTGAGTATCTTTGCATACAAAAAAGCGCCTAATGGCACTTTTCATAATTAACCTTCAATTTCAGCAACGATACCTGAACCAACAGTACGTCCACCTTCACGGATTGAGAAAGTTGTTCCTTGCTCAACAGCGACTGGGTGGATCAATTCAACTTCGATTGTAACGTTGTCACCAGGCATAACCATTTCGATGCCAGCAGGCAAACGAAGTGAACCAGTAACGTCAGTTGTGTGGAAGTAAAATTGTGGACGATAGTTGTCGAAGAATGGAGTGTGACGTCCGCCTTCTTCCTTAGTCAATACGTATACTTCACCCTTGAACTTAGTATGAGGTGTGATTGAACCTGGCTTAGCCAATACTTGACCACGTTCGATTTCGTCACGTTGAACGCCACGAAGCAATACACCAACGTTATCGCCGGCCAAACCTTGATCAAGTGTCTTACGGAACATTTCAACACCAGTAACGATAGCTTTCTTAGTTTCAGGCTTGATACCAACGATTTCAACTTCGTCATTAACCTTAACTGTACCACGATCGATACGTCCTGAAGCAACTGTACCACGACCTGTGATTGAGAATACATCCTCGACAGGAAGCAACAATGGTTTGTCAGTGTCACGTTCTGGAGTTGGGATATAAGTATCAACAGTTTCCATCAATTTGAGGACTGCATCAACATATTTCTCTTCACCGTTCAAAGCACCAAGTGCTGAACCAGCAATAACAGGAATATTGTCACCATCGAAGCCGTATTCGCTCAAGAGATCACGTACTTCCATTTCAACGAGTTCCATCAATTCATCATCATCTACAAGGTCAGCCTTGTTCAAGAAGACGATAAGGTACTTAACACCTACTTGACGTGAAAGCAAGATATGTTCACGAGTTTGTGGCATAGGTCCGTCAGTTGCAGCTACTACAAGGATAGCTCCATCCATTTGGGCAGCACCAGTAATCATGTTTTTAACGTAGTCCGCGTGTCCTGGAGCATCAATATGCGCATAGTGACGAGTTGGAGTTTCATATTCAACGTGAGCTGTGTTGATAGTGATACCACGCTCGCGTTCCTCTGGAGCAGCATCAATAGATGCGTAATCTTTTACAACGTTAGTTGCAGAAGGATATTTTTCAGCAAGAACCTTAGTGATTGCTGCTGTAAGTGTAGTTTTACCATGGTCAACGTGACCGATTGTACCAACGTTAACGTGTGGTTTGCTACGATCGTATTTTTCTCTAGCCATTTTAAAAAATGTCTCCTTATAAAATAATTTGGTGATCGCAGCTTGCGATACCGTACTGGTCTATTTTAGCAGATTTTCTTTAAAATGCAAGTCTCAGACCTTTCATTTCTAGAAAATTAGTGTAAAATTATATCAAATTTTAAAAAGGTTCATATCACGATACGAACCGTATGAAGAAGGTAAAACTATGGCATTAAAAATGAAGAAAAAAGATGAACTTGATAGCTTATTCGCTGACTTAGGCGTACTAGAACTACCAGATGGCGTTATTCTTCCAAATTCAGAAACTGTTTCTCCCTCTGTTTCTGAGGATCCTTACGCAAAATGGCTAACTCCAAAAAGCGAGAGCCTCGAAGAAAACTGAGTAGCTATATTAAAAGCTCCGTTCCGAAAATTAAATAAAAAAAGCCATGCGGCCGCAAGCGAAGCTAACGCTTCCATTGCTAATGTGGGAGCCGAAGTCTCCCACATTGCCTAATTGCATTGGCTTTTTTTATTTAATTTTCGGAACTGCACTTATCAGTAATTATAGATTTTTTGTGACAAAACTGTACAATTAGTAAACTTCAGCTCCAAATTTGGCAATAGAAGGCGACTTCACCTTAGCTACATTGTCTATTCCATCTAATCTGCAGAAATTGATGAAATAGACAATGTAAACTGGGGGATTGTCAAGTTTATCAAATAAGGCGAGCAAATGCTCGCCGCAGTTTTTATGCTTTCACTTCACTAATACGCTCACGCTCTTTAGCTTTCAAATCTTTGACATCACTCAATATCAGTGGGACTCGCTCAACTGAATAATCAGAGAACTGGAGACCAAACCAACGAGCTGGTGACGTTGTAATTTTCTTAATTGAAATCTTTGTCTGTAAAATAAATTTATCAAATGTTGACATTGTCCGTGTATTGTTCAAATGTTCTTCAATCACGATAAAGCCAAAGTCTCCGACATCTCGTCCTGGCTTGATTGAATATTGTTGGTGTTGCTTAGGCAGACGACCAGAATTCATCAAATCCTGCACAATCGAGCGAAGATACCGTGGGACGTCCTGCGGCATACGGAAGCCGAGATATAAGGTTACGCGAACTATAAAGTCCGTTCCCATCATGTCCACTTCATATTCATTGGTATAAGGGGTATCTGTCACTTGAACGTTCACAAACCAGTAGACTTCAGCACGTTTTGGCTTTTTATCCAAAATTGAATAAAGAATCGACATATCAAGCTTTGTGCCTTTCATTCGACTTGTCAAATAAACCACATTTGTCTGATAAATATCCACTTCATGATCATGACGAAGCGTGTCAAGTTGATTAACATAGTTTACCAAATCTAACTTCTTGACATATTGATTGACAATCGCGCCACCTTTCACCCACACAAACATGATAAAGATGATAAGAGCACTGATAATCACAACAACATAACCGCCATGGATAAACTTAACTGCTGATGAAACAAAGAACACAAGTTCAATCATTGCAAAGAAGCCCATAACTAGTCTTGCAAAGATAGGACGCATTCCTGTTGCCATCAGATAGAAAGATAATAACAGCGTCGTCATCAACATAGTGACTGTGATAGCAAGACCGTAGGCAGACTCCATCTTTTCTGAGGTTTGGAAGAAAAGGACAATGCCAGTTGTGACAAACCACAAAGCAAAATTGACAGCTGGAATATACATTTGCCCAAATGATTTTCCTGGATAAAGAATCTTGAAAAGAGGAAGCATCTTCAAGCGAATCGATTCAGATACCAAGGTAAATGATCCTGTTATCAAGGCTTGTGAGGCAATGATAGCCGCTAAAGTCGCAAGTATTACTGCATAAACTGTGATTGATTTAGGCAGCATATCAAAAAATGGATTAAAGTCATTATTATAGCCATAACTACTTCCAGCCCGTAGTAAATATGCACCTTGTCCAGCATAGTTCAAAAATAGGCAAATCTTCACAACTGGCCATGAAATATGAATATTTGGCTTCCCAACATGCCCCAAATCAGAATATAACGCCTCGGCACCAGTCGTCGCAAGGAAAATTGACCCTAAAATAAATATGCCTGCATGATTACTTGAACTAAACAGTAATTCAATTGCATACCAAGGATTTAAGGCTTTCCAAATAGACAAATTGCTCAACATATTGAAAAATCCAGCTACACCCATAAAGCCAAACCAAATCATCATGACTGGCCCAAAAAGTTTTCCTATGACATCTGTTCCGAAACGTTGAATCAAGAAAAGCACCGCCAGAATGGTCAGAGTAATGACAACAATTACGCCTTGTCCTGTCCCAAAAGTACTGACAAAACTCGGCACTCCTCTTAGGCCCTCAATCGCCGAAGTAACAGTCACAGCGGGTGTTAACGTTCCGTCAGAAAGAAGCGCTGCGCCACCTATCATAGCAGGGATAATCAACCACTTTTTAAAGCGGCGCACCAAAGTATAAAGAGAGAATATTCCGCCTTCTTTATGGTTATCAGCATTTAACGCAATCAGAACGTATTTTACCGTCGTAATCAGAGTCAGCGTCCAGAAAATCAGAGAAACTGCCCCAACGACAAAGTTCTCATTAATGTATTTTCCACCCTCTTGTCCCGTCACAATCGACTTCATAGTATAGAGTGGGCTTGTCCCTATATCCCCGTAAACAACACCTAGGGCAATAATAAATCCACCTAACGAAGCCTTGTGCCACTTTCCAGCTTCTCTTTTTTTATTCTTTTTCAATTTTCTCTCCTAGTCTGCAAATTTTTTGCAAACTAATAAAATAGTGTAAGATACATTCTAACAAAAAAACGCCGTAAAGGCGAATTTTTAAATCAGTAAATATATAGAAAAATTTTATCGATTACTTCGTACCAAAGAGACGATCTCCAGCATCTCCAAGGCCTGGTACAATATAACCTTTTTCGTTCAAGTGATCATCAAGAGCAGCTGCAAAGACATCAACATCGGGACAGGCTTCTTGGAAAGCCTTCACACCTTCTGGTGCAGCGACAAGACAGACAAATTTAATATTTGTAACACCACGTTTTTTGAGCGTTTCAACTCCAAGAATAGCTGAGCCACCTGTTGCAAGCATTGGATCTACCAAGAGAACTTGACGTTCTTCAATATCTGTTGGTAGTTTGACTAGGTATTCAACAGGCTGTAAAGTTTCCTCGTCACGATACATCCCAATAAAACCGACACGAGCAGCTGGCATGAGTTTGTTCATTCCATCTACCATTCCAATACCTGCGCGAAGGATTGGAACAATGACGGGCTTTTTACCAGCTAATCGCTTAGCTGTCATGTGAGCAACTGGTGTATCAATTTCTACATCTTCAAGTGGCATATCACGGCAGACCTCGTAGGCCATCAACATCCCGATTTCATCTACTAATTCACGGAATTCCTTTGAAGAAACTTCTTTACGACGGAGAATTGAAAGTTTATGTTGGATAAGTGGGTGTTCAACAACTGTAAAATTTGACATTTATTTAAAGGAACCTTTCTTCATTTTGCTCAAGAGCGTTTATCTTTTAATTGAGTTATCACGATTGACACTCAAATTTTTATATTTTTTCTATTTTAACATTTTTTAAACTATAATTCCTTGATGAGTCAACATCTTTGAATTAATTTTTTCATCTTTAAGCGCTCATAACATAGAAAAAAGTGATCAAGCCACTTTTTCCTTAAAATATTTAGTTAATCTCAATTATGTATTCACACATGAATTTCTCGTTAGGCTCAAGTTCGTTAATTCCAAATTTTGTTGTCAAATCTCCATCTGTATTGTCTTCATCAGTGATACCACACCATGGCTCAATACATACAAAACCTGCTGCGGCTGGATAAGGACTCCACAGTCCAAAATAAGGCATATTTTTCCAGCTCACTTTGACTGAACGACTATCGTGTAAATTTGTCAATGAGACTTCCATTTCAGGACTTGAACTATAAATCAATGCATCTGACTTGAAAAGATCATGGGTCAAGGGCAATTCATGAACTTCTACTTCTTCACGCTTATCCAAATCAATCATGCCAGATGGTGGATCAAGCGGAACAAATGTTCGTTTCTCTGCTGGAGATATTGTGAGTCTATAATCTTCAAAACTGCCTTGTTCAAATGGAACATTAAAAGCAGGATGCGCTCCTACACCGAAGTACATAGTTTTTTCGTCATTGTTTTCAACTTCATAACGAATGCGGATTTTGTTTTCCTTTAAGTGATAAGAGACTCTGAAATCAAAATCATAAGGGTATTTCTCACGTGTTTCCTCATCAGCCGTCAATCCATAGATCAGCTCATGTTTATCTTCCTTAACGAGGACAAAATCACTATCTCTTGCAAAGCCATGACCTCCCATTTTGTAGTTTGTCTCATCTTCGCCAATATGATATTGTCCATTTTTCAATTTTCCTACGATAGGAAAAAGAACTGGTGCATGACGCGCCCAAAATGCTGCATCGGCCTGCCAAAGGTATTCAACACCATCTTTTTTGATACTCTGCAGCTCTGCCCCAAAGTTATCAAGCTTAATTTCTAACTGCTCATTTTTTAATGTATTTTCCATCTGCTCATCCTTTCGTTTATTCAGTAAATCTAGGTTTATAAAAGTTACGATTTTCAAGCGGCCAGATACGTGCCGTTGACTCTCCTGGAGAAACGAGATTGGTAGCTGTTTGAATCATCATCATCGTGGCATCCATCATGTCAATCTGATGAATCATCTCAGCCTCCATAATCAAAGGACGTACTGGAGAGCCATATTCAAGCTGTCCATGATGGCTCAGCACAACATGTCGAAGAATCAAGACATCTTCGGAGTTTTCATCAATCTCTAAATCTATAACGGCTTTTGAAATTTCCTCATCTATCAAAACGATGTGTCCAATGAGATTACCTTTTAATGTATAAGCTGTATTCTCAAAGCCTGTAAATTCAAGGCATTTTGCCAAATCATGCAGAAGAATCCCCGCAAACATGAGTGAACTATTAAGGTCTGGATAAACATCACAAATTTTTTCGGCCAGTCTAAGCATGGTCGTTTCATGAAATGCCAGTCCCCCTTCAAAAGCATGATGATTAGACTTAGCAGCAGGAAATGAGTAAAACTCCTTGTCAAACTTTTTCAAAAGCGCCCGAACAATACGATTCCAAGTAGCATTTTCAATCTTAAAGACAATAGAAGTAACATATTCTCGAAGACTTGCTTCATTTACTGGTGACTTCTCTCGAAAATCACTCGCCAATGATGGCTCGCCAAGCTCTGGTAGGCGTAATGCCAATTGGTTGACTTGTGGCATATTATTATAGATTTCCCTCTTGCCTGTAGCATGAACAACTTTACCAGCCGTGAAAGTCTCAATATTATGCGTCTGTGCATCCCAAAGATTCCCACCAATTGTACCAGTTCGATCTTGAAAAACCATCGCAAGATAGTCTTTACCTGCTCGTGTCTGTTTGAGTTCAACAGACTTGATGAGATAGAATCCATCAAAGTTTTGATTTACCTGCATGTCTTTTATGAGCGTCATATTTCCTCCTGTTAATTTAAGTGCTTTTGCTTCTGTACCATTACTCATCATATGTTATTTCTTCTGATTCACCTTCGTCCAGCGCGTCTAGTTTGTTCAGCTGGCGATTCATCATATTGGTGCGTGTATTGATAAGGTGATCAATGTCTTTATTGGATTTCTGGAGGTCTTTTTGAATGGCTTCAAGTGCAGTGCCATATTTACCAAACTCTGTTTTGACAGTCGTTAAAAGATTAAAGACCTCAGTTGATTTTTTCTCAATTTGCAACGTCTTAAAGCCCATCTGGAGCGAATTTAGCACTGCCGTCATCGTTGTCGGGCCTGTAATATTGACTTTAAAGTCTCGACGGACTTGATCCACAAAGCTGCCATGTTCAGCATTCACAACCTCCATGAATAATCCCTCAGTCGGCAAAAATAAAATCGCAAAGTCTGTTGTTTTTGGAGGTAAGATATATTTTCCTGCAATGTCTTTGGCAAAGTCACGGATGCGTTTCAAAAGTTCTTTGCGAAAGAGTTCAACTTGGCTGTTATCATTTACTTCCTGAGCATCAAGCAAGCGTTGATAGTCATCCAATGGAAATTTCGAGTCAATCGGGAGCAGCACTTCGTCATTATCTGTTTTGCCTGGCAGGACAACTGCAAAATCAACTTTATTTGCGCCTTGAATATTCTCCTGCTCGCGGTACTGAGACTGCGGCATGATGTCCTCTAAAATCTGGTTGAGCTGCAGCTCGCCAATGATACCACGCGTTTTGACACCTGACATGACTTTTGACAACGAGCCGACATCACTTGCCAGATTACGCATTTGCCCTAAGCCTTGCTCGACGGATTTCAGTTGCAGCTGCACCTGCTCAAAGCTCGAGCGAATCGAAGCCTGCAAGGTTTCTTGCAGCTTTTCATCAACCGATTTTTGAATTTGGTCAAGTTTTTTTTCATTGGATTCCTGCAAATCTTTGAACTGGCGGTCAAACTTACTGTTGATCTGCTCTGTCAGCTCTGACAACTTTTTGTTGTTGTTTTCAGCGAACTCGCGCATATTACTGCCTGTGATGTCAATGACCTGATTCAAAGCGCCGTTAATTTCCTGACGATTTTGTCCCAGTTCTTGACGCAAATCACGACGCACCTCTGTCAGACTTGAGGCAAGCATATCTACTTTATTTGATAATTTTTCATCGCGTGGTGCTTTTTTGAAAAAATTTGCAATTCCGAGTGCAATTGCAATCAAGACGCCAAATTCTACGAACATTAAAAATAGTGTTGACATCATAATCTCTCTTTTAATTTTTTGATTTGCTCAGATGGCTCGCCGTCAAACGTAAACGAGCCCGCCACGAAGACCGTTGCGCCCGCTTCCTTTGCCTCTGAAATCGTCTCATCCGTGATTCCGCCATCAACTTCAATGTCAAAATCAAGATTTCTGTCAGCTCTGAGCGCCGCGAGCGCGCGGACTTTATCCAGACATTCGGGCAGAAAACTTTGTCCGCCAAAGCCTGGATTCACCGTCATCACAAGCACCATGTCCACTAAGCCCAGAACGGGCGTAACCGCGCTGACAGGCGTGCCTGGGTTAATCGCAATCGCCGCTTTCATACCTGCCGCTTTAATCTTTTGCAAGGCGCCATGAATATGAGCCGTAGCTTCGACATGTATACTCATGCTATCAGCTCCCGCTTTGGCAAAAGCTTCAACATAATTTTCTGGATTTTCTAC
>JAIRUS010000065.1 GCA_031254295.1 Streptococcaceae bacterium
GAAAAGAAATTTGAATATCCTCATGACCCTTTCTACAATTTAAAACATAAAACAAAGGAGAACAAAAAATGACAGAAGAAAAAAACTTTTTACCACTTGGGAGTATTGTAATTCTCAAAAAATTGGAGGATAACGAATGAGTGACGATGAAAAATTAGAGCGAGTGAGGCGATTAAACGACTATTTGAACCGCTTGAATAATCTGCTCAATTCCGTTTATGATTTGAATTTTTCACAATTCAGATTAGCGGGAACGAATAACTGGTCAGGAACAGTAAAAAGTAACCAATTTGATGATGAATATCATAGCGCAGAGGCGCAACTCAATATGGCAGGACCCGAAATTGAAGATGCTATTTCGACTTGTCAGAGTCAGATGTATAGCTTGGCTTGGTCAATTGGAGATGTGGGAAAGAAAGCAGAAGCGTTAGCACTCGCAACCTTCTAAGGAGAACACTATGGCACAACAAAAATTAGATATCAGTGGGTATGAAAATGAGACCTCAAATGTCGGGGGGATTGCGAAAAGCGTTGCAGGAGTCCGCAATGGTTTGGATACGAGTGATGCTCATTTGAAGGTCTCGCATATCCAAACGATTTTTCAAATCTATGATGATCTTTCAAAATTGGTCGCTTCATATGGTGAAATGGCAGAACATGATTTAGAAGAATTCCGCCAAATCGGAGTGAATATCCAAAAAACCGACGAGGAGGCACGTTAATGGCAAATGATGAACTTTATTATGACGCGCTAACGAACCTTGCGGAGCGTGTGGCGGGAGGTCTCCAAAACCGAAGCCAGCCATTGGATGAGCTTGATAAGGTCTTGAATCAGTTGAAATCTACCAATACTATTCAAGGAAAAGGCGCCGACAACATGAAAGCCTATATCGGAGAAGTGCACACGACTCTGATTCAGGCGCTTCAACTTGCTTTGACGAACTATCAAATGGCATTAGGAAAATATGTTAAAGGCTATTTGGAAGTAGATAGCAATCACGGCTTTCAACTGGTCAGAGAAGACTTGGAAGCACATCAGCGCAATTTAACTGCACACCGTTCAGATTTTACTTCTCTTGCGGACCAACTCAAAGCCATTTCAGATGAAGCTGAAGACATTGTTTGGTTGGGAGGTGCAGGTGGCTATCGCTTGACGAATGTGGCAAACGAAATGGATGTTATGAAGCAGACGGCGAGTACTTTGATGGATCGATGGAACGCTTATGAACAGACAGATTCAGGATTTGCGCAAGTGCAAGAACTTCTTGCCAGAACCCGTGATTTGATTAAGAGTACTTTGAAAGTTCCACGAGGTTATGCATATAGTCCGGGAAGTTTTAGTCAGTTGATGAGTCCTGCTTTTCTAAGTGCGTTACAAGCCAACTCAAATTATGCGGCAGATGCTAAAAATCAGAAAGAATTCTCCAAGGATTGGAATAGCATTACCAAGGATTACAGCGATGACCAGAAAAGATTAGCAGAAGCGGAACTTGCAAAAGAAAAAGAGCGAAATCGCTGGAATGGATTATTTACTGTTTTAGGAGCGGTTGTGGGAGCAATTGCAATTGTTGCGACAGTCGCAACATGTGGACTAGCTACTCCGCTTCTTGTTGCAGGGATAGCGTTTGTGGCCTCTGATGCTGCAGAAGGCGTTGATCAAATGGCAGAAGGGAAGGACAAGGGCTTTAATCTCTTACGTTGGGGCGCAGAAAAAGGATCTAATGCAATTACTGGTAGCGATACTGCTGGAGATATGATTTATGGTACTGCTGACTTTGCGGTAGGAATTATGACGGGTAATGAGGCAGGGAAAGCCCTCAAGGTTGGGGAATATGGCAATGCGTTTGTTTCGACTATTAAAGCTGGAACTGTGCTTGATAAGGTTCAATCAGGTGTACAAGTAGCAAATATTGTTCCAGGCTTTAATGGAGATAGTATTGGTGGAAATGTACAAAATGTTATTTATAATGCGAGTTATAGTGAGTGGCACAATGTGGCGGTTTCATCAGTTCTATCTCACAGTATTGATATTGCAGGTGATATACATTCAGGAGGAAAAGGTTTAGAAGGAACGACGAAAGGTATCGTCGAACATATGTTCAATGATGCTGGGTATAAAACGAGTAATCCTTATAATGTGAGAAACGTTACTCAAGCTTTTGCGAATCAGACCAATCAGAGAGTGAATTTTGCAAAGGTGGTAGGTAGATGAGTCTTTCAGTTCAAAGTTACTTAAGCCTTGGTGCAATTCTGACTTCTTTGATTGTAATCATTTTTGGAGCAAGGAAATATTCTAAATTCGTGGATAATGAAAATTTTATCTTTGAAAGTTATGTCGGAATATTGGGAGGTGCTATTTCTTCAGCAATAATGGTAATTCTTCCAGCAGTTGTTATCTTAGGTAGTGGGGCTTTTCTAATTTCATCTTTCGGGATTCCTCTTGAAACTGTCCAGGAACAAGGACGTGCATTTGTATGGCCATTTATACTTTGCGTCAGCTTACCTTTGCTCATTATGTGTATAGCTTCTGCCCTGAAAACAAGAAGACTTGCAAAAAGCGGTCATAAACTTGCGGGTTATCTTGTGTATATGATAAATCCAAGATTAAATCTTCTTAAATTATTATATGCTTGTTTTCTTGTAACTTTGTTGTTTTCTGCAATTTTTGGAGTAATGACACAGCCAGATTTTAAAGGACCACCGACAATAGAGAGTAGAATTTCAGGACTCATTGGGATAGCAGTTTTTATTGGTTACTGTATTTTTGTAGGCTATACGGACAGAATTTTACATTTCATCATGAAAAGGCTACTAGGAAAAGGTCTCAATTTAGATTATAGTCCACTCATTAAACGTTCAGAGAAAGAATTTGGAATTTCTGAAAAAGAATTTTATGAAAAGAATTTCACTTCAAAAGAATTGAAATGGTTAGAAAAGGAAAAAGAACAAAATGGAAAATAAAAAATTTTTACCGCTTGGAAGTATTGTAATTGTGATTGGAACGACACAAAAAATTATCATTGTTCAACGTGCTATAAATTACAAAGAAAAAAATGTAGAGAAGTACTTTGATTATGGAGCAGTGATGTATCCCGAAGGCCTTATGGGAACAGAAATTATATATTTTAACCAAGAGGACATTTTTAAAATTGTACATGAGGGTTATACTGATGAAGACGAAAAAATTTATAAGGATCAATTAGAAAAAGCTTTAGAGATTTTTGAATCACAACTTGAAAATCAAGAATCTGAGAATAGTTTTCAAGATGAAACAGTGGTCGTGGAAGATGATGATCCCTTTGCCTCTGTCCGTGATTTAGAGGATGATGAGTGAGTCAGATATGAGTTAAGAAACGGCACGAAGCCAAACCAGATGTGACTTATCCTGAACAGCCGATTCCACATCTGATATTGGTTTCCGATGAGTTTGCGGAATTGAAATCAAATGTGCCAGAGTTTCTGGATGAGTTGACGTCTGTGGCCCGTATCGGGCGATCCCTCGGTGTGCATTTGATTCTGGCCACTCAAAAACCAAGCGGTGTGGTCAATGATCAGATTGAAGCCAACTCGACCAGTAAAATTGCGCTTAAGATGGCAAGTGAACAAGACTCTAATGAACTCCTCAAAACCCATGATGCGGCGCATATCACCCAACCGGGGCGTGGCTATCTCAAAGTCGGACAAAATGAAGTCTATGAACTCTTCCAAAGTGGTTATGCGGGTGTACCTTATGATCCAAAAGCCGTGAAGAAAGAAACAGTAGACGAGCGGATTCATAAAATTACGGACTTGGGACAAAC
>JAIRUS010000101.1 GCA_031254295.1 Streptococcaceae bacterium
AATATTCCTGTCATCAACGTAAGTTTGAAGAGTACGAGGAACGCTTAGCCTACATACATCATCAGGTACGAAAAACGACAGATATTTTTGGAAACACAAGCCGACATCGTCAAAATCAAAACTTTGCAGGAGAGATGATGAGCCGCACCATGACCGCAAACAATCATTTTTCCGAAATCATAGAAGAAGCCAAGCAGACAGTACGCACTGAAAGAAATCGCTTAGAAGCCGAACGTGAAAGTCTATATAGAAAAAGAAGTGAGCTCATCTGACATGGTAAGAATAGATATTGATGAAATCAATCGCATGCTTGATGCAGGTAATCAGCTAGCAAGTGACAATGAGGAACTTCAGCGTGAACTGTCATACTTGCGTTCATTTTCTGAAGAGAGCCAGTTGACAGGACAAGCTTGGGGAGCCGCAAAGTCTGTCTCCACAGACGCCTACATTCCGCTTGTGCAGGGAAAGATTGCTTACAATGAGGCCGTTATCTCAGGAAACAAAAAAGTTAGACGTGCAGTCGAGGCCTTTCGATATAGAACACCACTTGATGAGAAAGACTTAGTAAACGCCCTGAATGGCTATAAGCAAAGCCGCAACGACTATCAAGAAATGATTCGGGAGATAAATTACAACGAGACG
Organism: Streptococcaceae bacterium; assembly: GCA_031254295.1. Taxonomy (GTDB): domain Bacteria; phylum Bacillota; class Bacilli; order Lactobacillales; family Streptococcaceae; genus Lactovum. The sequence continues at coordinate 643 of JAIRUS010000101.1, forward strand.
GTTGATCCCTTGATGAGTCCCTATTATGAAAATCTGAGGCAGGAGTGTCAGTGGCAGGTGGATAATCTGTCGGCTGCGATTGACGAGCTCAACAGACAGATCCAAGCCATGCATGATTTTACAGATAGTATCCGAGGCGCTTATGATGAAGCCAATTCAATAAAGGCTCAGCTTGATCGCGCTGTGTCTGCACTGGGACATGGTGGTTCGACTACTTATCAAAACGGCCACTTTACAGTTATGACAATGACGGATTGGGCGTTTTCACTGAGTGAGGACTATGAATTAAAAGTCAATACAAAAAAATATAATCAAATCATCGCAACTTTAGACACTGAGAAAATGAGTGAGACCGATGCTAAAGCTTATAAAGACAAGATTCGTCAAGAGCTTGCCTATTTGGATTCAAAAGGTTGGAATGAAAAAGGTGAGAAAGACTATGTCAAGTATCTAAATGCCGAATACAAAAATTTTATCAAAGATGATATCCTACACTTGACTAGCGACAGTCAGTGGATAGCGCCTAATGGTGCAGGGAGTCTCTTAATAAAAGGTCTTCATAATTTCATCGAAAATTCAGGAAATGATTTGTTTATAAAAACTAGTTTTGCTAGCCCAGAAGGAATGCCAAAAACTGACTTATCAGGAAAATCTCAGTGGTCGGTTATTCTGCCTGATGGAGAACGATTTGATCCTGCATTTTTATCTTATTTTGGCGATGATATCCCCAATATCAATATTAAAAAAACAACCTTTGAGGTACGCCCTTTGGCCACCTCAGGTCAGCAGTATGACCCAGACCATCCTTATATTTATTATCTTTTTTCAGATGGGAAATTTAATAAAGACGCAACACAACAGTTTTTCTACAGTGGTTCAAGTATCCAATCCGACTACTTTGTTAACTCCGCAGTAGAGAGAACGGTAAACAAAGTCGTGGTAGAACTCGCGACAAATGCTCTTTTCTTAGCCGCTACACCGCTTGACCCAGAGGGACTTCCGATAGAAGCCGCACAAGAATTTGCGGCAGAGGATATTGCTTACTTTGGAACAGAAAGTCTGGGTATTACTTCTGCGGAAAGCTTTGCGAAAGCCGTCGTGATTGAAAATGGGCATTTAACCGAAAGCTCAATAGCCGAGTTAGCAAAACTTGCGGAGACTGGACCTACAGATTCTGGTGTCGTTACGCTTGGGAGATTTAAAAACGGAAGCCCATTTTCCTATGAACAAGCAGGTTACAGAGATGCTAATCTGGGGTATAACCTGGGAAAAGATGGCTGGAACGCAGTCACGCAACAACTAAAAGATGTGGGGATGACCGATACTGACCAGCTTAATGACGAGATGTGGAAAGTGAACGAAAAGTTTTTAGATAACCAAATATCTGATAGCAAAGAGTTCAATTTTACTCAAAATCCTGATACATTTGAAGACGGGACTTTTGGTTCTCGAGAGAGATTATCTTAATCAGAGCGGTTATCACTTTGAAAATCGAAATGGAGAATGGTGGGCAGTCAAATGAGATGGAGGAAACAGAAAATAAATATGAACAGTAGCATTTATTTAATTCAAGATAGAAGACAATACAGGCAACTTGTCAAGATTATTTCTAAGGTTTTTGAGACCGGTTTTGAAGTTTTTGGGGCGAATGACAGTTCAAAAGACCACACAGACAGCAATGATTTTACAATCTTTATTAAATTTCCTAATTTTGATAGAAAAGTTTTAATTGGTCTTGGAATGAGTGGGACAGGATTTCAAACTTTTGGCGAGGGACTTTTTAGTGCAAGTATAGAATATAATGGGTCAAGTAATATTCCTTATGGTATTCCCGTTAAAGGCCTTTATAAATTAGTTGAAGATATGCCCCGATTTTATAGTGTTCCAGCTGGAAATACAGAAAAAGATGAAGAAAAACAACTTAACTATTTTGGAAAGTTAAAAACTGAGCTCGAGCGACTTCAAAAAGCTGATGACGAGCGAAAATGGTGGAAAAAGTAATAATTAGATATAACCTTGTCTGACTGAATTACTTAAGGGAAATATTTTAAATCACAGTTTTTAAAAGCTGGAATCGGCATATCTCTACGATTTACAGGGCCTGAAAAAACTGCGATTTTTTGCTATAATTAAAGAAGCTTTAAGTTTAGAAATGAGTAAATTTTGACAGAAGAAATGAGTTCAGAAGAAATCAAAAAATCAGATGAAATCGAGCAAAATGCGGCGGATTATGATGCCTCACAAATTCAAGTTCTTGAGGGACTTGAAGCTGTTCGTATGCGTCCTGGTATGTATATCGGATCGACTAGCAAAGAGGGACTTCATCACTTAGTTTGGGAAATCGTAGATAACTCGATTGATGAAGCTTTAGCAGGTTTTGCGAGTCATATTGAGGTTTTTATCGAGCCAGATGATTCAATCACCGTAGTAGACGATGGCCGCGGTATTCCAGTTGGTATCCAAGAAAAGACGGGACGTTCAGCCGTTGAGACTGTTTTTACCGTGCTTCACGCAGGAGGTAAGTTTGGCGGAGGCGGATATAAAGTTTCTGGTGGACTGCATGGTGTGGGTTCATCAGTCGTAAATGCACTCTCTACAACTCTTGATGTGACAGTTGAGCAAGACGGAAAGAAGTATTACCAACAGTATCATCGGGGGCATGTTGGAGAAGATTTAAAAGTGATTGGAGACACAGAGCGTCGTGGAACGACTGTTCATTTTGTACCAGACCCTGAAATCTTTACTGAAACAACCGTATTTGACTATGCAAAACTGCTTACACGTGTGCGAGAATTAGCCTTTCTTAATCGAGGTCTTCGTATCTCGATCACAGATAAGCGTGAAGGCAGTGAAAGTAATAAGGATAGTTTTTATTATGAGGGTGGGATTAAGTCCTATGTTAGTTATCTTGATGAGAACAAGACCGTCATCTTTGAAGAGCCCATTTTCACAGAGGGTGAACTTGATGACATTGCGGTAGAAGTGGCAATTCAGTATACGGACACCTACCACGAGACAATTCTCAGTTTTGCGAACAATATCAATACACATGAAGGTGGGACACACGAGCAAGGCTTCCGTACTGCTTTGACACGTGTTATCAATAACTATGCCAAGTCACAGAAAATCTTGAAGGAAAATGAAGACAATCTGTCAGGTGAAGACGTTCGTGAAGGATTGACCGCAGTTAT
>JAIRUS010000141.1 GCA_031254295.1 Streptococcaceae bacterium
TTCTGAACTCTGTTCTTCCTCATTGTTAAGGACTGTTACATCAGACGGTTCAGCTAAAGTTTCTGACGTAGTATTTTCCTCTGTTAAAGTTTCGGAGTCAGTGTTTTCTTCTACTACTTGTACTTGTTCAATAATTGATTCTGATTCTTCTTCGTTATTATTGCGTCTAAATATTCGATCAAAAAGTCCCATATCTTATATTAAATCTCCCTTTTCTATCTGTATCTAACTTTTTTGTTCTCTCTATTCAATCACATATTGATTAATTACGTGTGCGACTGCATCTGCATCATTTGTATACTCGGATATAATATTAGCCGATGTCAGTGCCTGTCCCTTGGCATTTGCTGGAGCTATTCCAAGGCCAGCCCATTCTAGCATGGGAGCGTCATTGTCCTCGTCCCCCATTGCCAGCACTTGCTCTGCCTTTATACCTAATTCAAGACAAAGTTTTTCCAATCCTGAAGCTTTGTTTACTCCTTTAGGCATAAATTCGAGAAGAATATCACGTGTCCTGAAATAATCGTAACTTTGAGCGAATTCTGCTTCAAACTTTGACGGTAGCTCATCTATTATATGGCTTTCTGCCGAGATAATCACCTTGTTAAAATCTGCCTCTTTTGGAACTTCAGAAAATTCAAGCCTTCTAAATTCGAGCGTATTATTCACATAGGTCAGGAGAGATTTATTTGTCGATTCGACCGTATAACAAATTTCTCCAGAGATAATGTCAATTGGAAGCTCAAATGATTGGGCGACCCCTTTGATTTTAGCTAATTCTTCAAAACTAAGCAGCGTTTGTGAAATGATTGTGCCATCGTTTCTTTGTACAAGTCCGCCGTTATTTGCGATTGTAAATTCCTCGTTGCCATAGAGTTCTAGCTTTGACAAATACTCTAAGAGAGAAACTAATGGACGTCCTGTATTAAAGACAACTTTTATTCCTTTGGCGCGTGCGCTTTGAATCACCTTGATATTGGCATCTGAAATCTGCTTATTAGAACTCAACAAGGTTCCATCAAGATCTAGCGCAATTAACTTGATATTAGACATAAGATGATTATAGCAAAAAAGGCGAAGTCAAGCGCGATAGAATGCGCAGAAAAAAAGATGATTTCTAGCTTTCTGCTTGACTGAATTGGATTAACAAAAAAGTAACGCTAACTACTTACCATCAAAATGGCTTTCCAAAGAAAAATTTGTAAAAAAAAAAAACGAAAGATTTTTCAATCTTTCATTTTTTAAATCAATTATTTGATTGTACGAATACGCATTGTATTTGTACGTCCGCTACCTACAGGCACACCTGCTACGATAACGATGTTGTCGCCTGATTCAACAAGACCTGAATCCAAGGCTGCTTTTTCAGCAACTTCAAACATGTCATCAGTTGATTGAGGTTTCTCTGTCAACATTGGGATAACTCCCCAGTTGATCATCAAACTACGCTCAATCTTTTCATCAAATGTTACAGCCAAGATGTCTGCATCTGGACGATATTTAGAAATCAAACGCGCCGTGCCACCTGACTCAGTCAAAGCAACAATCAACTTAACGTTCAATGATTTTGTAGCATCACGAACTGCAGAAGCCACAACCTCAGTCACGTTAGATTTGTCATAAGTATGGAATTGGAAACGTCCATATTCGTTCAAGAGTTGTTGAGCGTTCATATCAACAGTTGCCATTGTCTTAACTGATTCTGCTGGGTATTTACCATTTGCAGACTCACCTGACAACATTGTAGCATCTGTACCATCGATAACTGCGTTGAAGACATCAGAAATTTCTGAACGTGTCGCACGTGGCTTATCTGTCATTGTCTCAAGCATGTTTGTAGCTGTTACGACCATCTTACCTGCACGGTTAACCTTGCTGATAATCATTTTTTGGTAAACTGGTACCATTTCAAATGGTACTTCGATACCCATGTCACCACGGGCAACCATGATCCCATCTGCTGCTTCGATGATTGAATCAATGTTATCAATACCTTCTTGATTTTCAATCTTTGCCAGCAATTGAACGTGTTGATTGCCAGTTTCTTCAAGAATTGCACGCACTTCATTAACATCTTTAGCAGTACGTACAAATGAGATTGCGATGAAGTTGATACCGCCGTTAGGTTGTGACAAACCAAAACGAATGTCCTCTGCATCACGTGGAGCCAATGCTTTGAAAGGAATCTTTGTGTTTGGGATATTTACACCCTTTTGTTTTGCAATCTTATCATCATTTTGTGCGACTACGATAAGTTCACGTTTATCTGAATCTTTATCAATGATTGACAAGCCAAGCTTACCATCATCAACCAAGATTGTCTTACCAACTTCGATATCATCAAAGATATCAAGTCCGCCAGCTACGTTCAATGCAATCACATCACGAGTTGATTTTTGACCTTGCTTAGTTGCAACGCGGAATTGATCACCGGTTTTGTAGTAATACTCGCTTTCAAGACCGTCTTCAAATACTTCTGTACGAATTTCAGGACCTTTTGTATCAAGCAAGAAACCAACTTTCTTACCTGAAATTTCTTCAGCACGGTGAACAGTTGCCATACGTGCAGCATGTTCTTCATAGTCACCATGTGAGAAATTGAAACGGAAAACATTCGCACCATTATTGATCAATTCAGCGATTTTATTTGCTGAAGTTTCAACATCAAGTGATCCTGCCCAATAGCCAGATTCACCGAATTTTTTTCCACCGCGAGTTTCAACTGCTGGGCCGAGAGTTGCAACGATTTTAACACGTTTGTTCATTATGATTTTCTCCTTTGAATTAATTGCGCTTTTTGCGCTTAGTGATAACTTATTTAGAGTAGTTGTTTAAATCTTTGTTAAGACGGTAAAGATCAAGTGGCGCTTCATGAGGGAAGTTCACTTTGATTGAACCGTCAGGATTAACTGACATCAAAGCACCTTCTTCTGCAGAGCCAAGAATTGGACTTTCAACCAATTTCTCTTGACGAATACCAACGGCAAGACCACCCTTGCCTTCTTTCAAAAGTTCAACTGCATGAGCGCCCATTTTTGATGCAAGAACGCGGTCACGTACTGTTGGAGAACCACCACGTTGGATATGTCCAAGAACAGATACACGCATATCTTCAGTAGATCCAGCTTCTTTCAGACGTGCTGCCAACTCTTCACCGTGCATAACCCCTTCTGCCAAAACGATCAAATGATGCTTTTTGCCTTGAGCTTTAGCTTCTTTCATGCGCTTAACAATATTTTCAACTTTAAATTCTTTTTCAGGGATACAAATATCGTCCGCTCCAGCTGCAATACCAGCCCAAAGCGCAATGTCTCCAGCGCCACGTCCCATTACCTCAACGATAAAAGTACGATTATGAGAACTTGAAGTATCACGAATTTTATCTAGTGCATCAACAGCAGTTGTAACTGCTGTATCAAAACCGATTGTATATTCTGTACCTACGATATCATTATCAATCGTTCCAGGAAGACCAATAGCTGGGAAGCCATGTTCTGTCAGACGCATTGCACCATGATATGAGCCATCTCCTCCAATTACAACAACCCCTTCAATCCCGAGTTTCTTGAGTTGTTCAATACCTTTTAATTGATATTCAACTTGAGCAAATTCTGGAAAGCGGGCAGAATATAGGAATGTTCCCCCACGTCCTACTTTATCTCGTACAGAAGCTGAGTCAAGTAAGTGAATGTCACCTTCAACTAGACCTTTATAGCCGTAATTGATACCGTAAACTTCCATGCCTTCAGCAATTCCTTTACGAACAACTGCACGAACAGCAGCATTCATTCCAGGTGCATCTCCACCAGAAGTTAAGACAGCGATACGTTTCATTATGAAATCGTCCTCTCAATATTTATTCTTGTCAATTATAGCACATATTGAGTAAAATCATTTTTTAAATCGTTTGCATTTTTGATTTTCTTGAAATTTTCATTATCCTTTCCCTGTAAGCGAATTATATTTTTTTAAATACTTTTTTAAAGTCAAAAGAGATATGGATGTAAGTTCCATATCTCTTTTGACTTAATTAATTTATCAATGCTCAGTCTTTGAAAATTCTAGTAATTTTGTCTTGATTTCACCTTCCATACGTATCAGTTCTTGTTCAGACTGTTGGCGTTTTTGGCGCCCTTCCGTTTGAATTTGCAAGGTTTGCTGAATGGTTTCAATCAAGTTTTCCTGAGTCGTTTTCAAGGTTTCAATATCAATAATTCCTCGCTCATTTTCCTTCGCTGTTTCAATTGACGAAGTTTTAAGCATCTCGGAGTTCTTCTTTAACAAATCATTCGTTGTCTGTGACACAATACGTTGACTTGTCAAAGCGTCTTTTTGCTTGAGTAAAGTTAAGGCAATCGCCACTTGATTTTTCCAAAGAGGAATTGCAGTGTTGATTGAGGTCTGTATTTTATCAACCAATTCTTGGTTTGTATTTTGAATCAAACGAATTTGTGGGGCTTGTTGAATCGTCATCTGACGCGCTAAGCGTAAGTCATGCGCCCGTTTGTCAAGACGAGTTTTAAAGGCTTCAAGATCGGCTACTTTTTGAACAGCTAGTGAGTTGTCACTATCTTGATCAATCTCTGCACGCGCTGCTGGTAGAACCTGTTTGTCAAGCTGTTGCAACTTCATCTCTGCACCAGCAATATAAACGTTGAGAGAATTGAAATAGTTTAGGTTCTCATCATAGAGGCCGTCTAAAGTTTTGTTATCTTCAAGTAATCCTGATTGTTCAACATTTAGCTTGGCTGAAATTTTATCAATACCTGCGCCGATTTTTTGATACTTTTGTGTGACTTCAAATATTGACTTTTTGACCTTGCCAAACATTTTTGAGAAAAAGCCATTGTCTCCTCCTGCTAATTCATTGGGATTAGCCTGTTGCAGATTGTACATCAAGTCTGTCAAGCTGCCCCCAACTTCTCCAAGGTCTTTTGCTTGTACCTTGTTTAAAACTGTCTGAGAGAAATCCGCAATATTTTTTTGAGCAGCTGCGCCGTATTCGACTACGCTTTGTGGCTCATTTTCATTCAAAGAAGCAGCAAAGCCTAAGGCTTTTGTCTTTTCTTCCTCATTCAATGTATTCAAGGTAGCCAGAGTCGAGTTATCTGGAAAGGCTTGAATTTCTTGATTTGTTAGAGTATCATCAACCATTTGAAACCTCCTTACTGATGATTTTGACATCTTTCATTAAGACTTTATGGTAGTTTTCAGCCATGCGGCTAGACAAAGTTTTTATCAGCAAGAGAGCTTCACTCAAATCCTTATCGTTTTTGACTGACTCTGCTTCTAATTTTTCATAGCTTGTGATAAGTTTTAGCATATTCGGCAAATCCTTATAGAGAAAGTCATTTTGTTGTGTCAGTTCGCTAGGGTTTTCAACGATGTATTGAAAAGTTTTTTTAGCTGCCTCTACACCACCTGTTACATCTTCAATGACTGACAACTCTGTTATCTTTTTAATAGACTTATCCCAACTCATAATGTACCCTTTGGCTTCGGCCATTGTTTCACGGAAAAGCTTAATGTCACTGTCTGAAAGACCTGAGTCTTTATAATTTTTGAGATGCTTTTTCAATTTCACTTCAGAATTTTCTTCTCTTTTTTGTTGGTGCATGATTGCAAAACTTACAATAATTTTTACAACAATCAAGAAGACAATGATACTAATAACTAGTCCAACAATGCTTGTATGCCCACCCATCATATTATTATTCATATTATTCATCAAGATAATAGACCTCCATATCTATGGGATTATTATAGCATCTAAAACTATTAAAATATCCGACTTTGGGCTGATTTTTGAGAGTTTTAGCTAGAGATAAGATTAAATAAAAAAGCCTCATAATGGCTTTTTATTTGGTGTTCCAGCTTTTCTTGGATATTTATTTGGTGTGTCCAAGCTTTTTCTAATCACTGCAATATGCCGCTCTGACTTATCTGGAAGCTCGTAATCAACTGATTCCTCAAATTTTCCACCTAAAACTGTAATGGCATTCTTAGCCTCAACTAGTTCTTCATTGAACTTTTGAGCCTTGAGTGATAGGAGTTTACCTGATTTTTTCAGAAATGGCAGCGAGAGTTCTGTCAAAATGTTCAATCGCGCCACTGCTCGAGCCGTCACGTAATCAAACTTTCCGCGATAACTTTTATCTTGGCCAAAATCCTCAGCTCGACCATGAAGAAGCGTAACATTTGTCAGGCCTAATGCGTCAACCAACAGCTTTAAAAAGTTAATTCGTTTATTCAAAGAGTCAATAATGGTCACTTCAATCTCAGGATAGAGAATTTTCAAGGGAAGACTAGGAAATCCTGCTCCTGCTCCAATGTCAAGCAAACTTATCTGCTCATTGGGAATGAGCTTATATTTTGCAAGGGCTAATGAATCATAAAAATGTTTAAGATAAACTTCTTCTTTTTCATTAATTGCCGTCAAATTAATTTTTTCGTTCCATTCAACAAGCAAAGTAAAATAAGTTTCAAATTGTTGAACTTGAAGTTCTGTGAAATTAAATTCTTTTGTTAATTCTTCTTGATATGTCATGCTTCAAATTTTCCGCTCTAATAATTCACGTGTAATACCTGTAATCTCGTCTTTTGTTTCAGTATTTGGCAATTTTCCGATTAGATTTAATGCCTTATCTGTGTGAAGTTTTGCTAGTTCCTTGGTTTTTTCTAATGCGCCTGAACTCACAACAAATTTATCAAATGCTTCAAAATTCTTAGCTAGCAAATCAGACGAGACACGTTTTGGATCTGCTTGAAAAGCAAATAAAACTGGTGCCGAGTAAACTCCTTGTTTCACATCTTCGAGGACAGGCTTGCCAAGCGTTTCGCTATCGCTAGCATAGTCTAGATAATCATCCATTATTTGAAAAGCCAGACCAATTTCACGCCCAATCTGAAAAGCTCGTTTTGCCAATAACTTGTCTCCATCTATCATAGCTGGGATTGAACAGGCAAGGGCAAAAAGCTCTGCTGTCTTTCCTGAGATGTTCTCAACATAATCATCAATCGTTTGGGT
>JAIRUS010000156.1 GCA_031254295.1 Streptococcaceae bacterium
TCGTGATTGGGGTAGTTGAGGCCCGCGACCACGCCGTCCGTGATTTGCCGCTCAACGCCGTTTGCGCCCGCCGTCATCACATCGGCGACTGATGGCCCTTTGCCGTCCATGTTCCACGCTCCCTCCAGCTGATGCGCCGCCACTGCGCCACCCCATAAAAAATTTGGTTTAAATGGCATATTTTACTCCTTATTTCTATATTTGTTCTTCTTTTTATTTGACTTCAGAGGATACTCCCCATGGAAGCCTTTATTTAATCTTGTTTAAATCAATTCTAGTTCTTTTTCAAATTTCTTTTCGCTGTATATCGCAAATGAGCCATCGGGCTGTTTTATGAGCCATTCTCCAACTTGTCCAATTATAGGCGTCCGCGCCGCAGTGACAATCAAGTAAATGTTATAGGGATAAGCCGAAGCCAAACTGCTTGGTGTCATATAAGCCAACAGCCAACTCATGGCTTTCTCAGTCTGGCTTACCTCAGGCGAGGTCAAGCCTTTTTCACGAAGCTCTTGCTTTTCATGCGCCGTCATGACCAGCGCGCCACTCCAGCAGAGCTGTTTCTTCTTGAAATATTCAGCGACCCAATGGTCATCTCCAGGATTCTCTACGCTAATTTGCCAGGCATTGACAATTTCTTCTCCAAGTTTTGCTTTCATTTTTTCTCCCTTTATTTTCTCCTATATACTGCTAGCTTACTTCAAACTTGACTATAATCTTTTTTGAAGCGTTTTTCACTAATAATCGTGAATTTTCCCCTATCAAATTCCAAATAGTCGCCAATTTTCCCAAAATTAATTATCCAGCCCCCACTCAGTTGTAATAGTTTGTCGTCAAATCCTGTTTGTGGACCTCCCCAACGAATCTGATGACCTTCAAATGCCTCTTCTACCCAGCTCGGTGGATTTTTATTTTCTTTTGAAATTTGCCAAAGCTCGACAATCACCTCGCCTTTTCTAGCTTTCATTGCAAGTCCTCCAATTCGCTAAAGTCATGATTAATAGCGTCAAGAAGTCTGAACTGAGATTTCTCATCTGTAAAGCTAAACTTCAAAATTCCACAGTTATGAATACTCATCGGCATCTTATCTCCCGTTGCACGCGCAAAACAGGCCATAGCACCGCCGTGAGAAACAGCCAATAAATTTTCACCCTCAAATTCCGACATCATCTTTGTCAAGGTTGACAACATCCGCTGCCCGACCGCGTCTATCGTCTCACCTTCGGCATAGGCGAAGAAATCACCATAAGGAACGGCTGGATTTAAAAACTCGGGCTGTGCTTCAAACTTGCCAAAATCCCACTCTTTTATCCCTTTTAAGCGCATATAATCGCAGTCAGGTATGATAAGTTCCAGTGTGTCTGAAGCACGCTCCTGGGTCGAGCAGACGCATTTGTCAAATTCGATATTATTTTGTGTGAAATAACGGCGCGCAATCTGGGCTTGCTTTTTCCCACGCTCTGTAAGAGGCGAGTCACAACTTCCTTGAATCAGATGAAGCTGATTAAACAAAGTTTCACCGTGACGCATTAGATATAATGTCTTCATTTTTCCCTCGTTAATTTAGTTCTGAATAAGGACAAAATCTTTCTGAAACTTTTTGTCCGTCACAAACTGAATCAGGCCATCTACTGACAGAACAAGCCAAAAGCCTTCAATGGCACTGTCAGTACCCACATTACTTCCAACCATAAGCGTCCAAGCACCGAAAAAGTTTTGTTGCCACAAGATTTTGCCTTTTTCAAACAAGTTGACTACAAAATCGGGTAGTGCTGATAATTCAGAGCTACGGTCAATCTGCCAGACATCAACTTCTGTATTGCCATGTTGAGCTTTCATTTTTTATACTGACTTTCTAGTCCCTCAAGGATTTTAACTATTCGTTTCCTTTTCGTGTAATGCAAAAATATTCCCATCACGACATCATTCATCCACTGTCGTTCTGATTTTGACGTGCGCTTCTCTGAAACAGAAACCTTAGCATGATTTTTATCTGACTGCTCAAACTCCCAGCGGGTCGTAAAGGCATTTGTATCTGTTTCTGTCACAAATTCATAGACACGTGGTCGTTTCACCTCACCGAAAGTGATTTTTCCCTTCTGATGATTCAAAAAAATCTTCTCATAGGAAAAGCCAGATAATGAGTTGATACTTGGGGCTGTGCGTCCAGTCTGCTGTTTAATATCAAACTGGCTTGATTCAAGCACTTTATCGTATAAGAACTCAACCGGCGCTTGTAATACTTTACTGACCTTCATTGAGCTATTTTCCTACTTCGACACTGAAAAAGACAGAGGCATCATGTGACTTGATTTTAGCTTTCAAGTCTTTGGCTTCTTCTTGCTGATCTTCTGTTAAGGCCTCAAAATAGAGTTTTAGCCCCATCTTTTTAACGAAACTGTAGCCTTGGTTTTCGATAAATTGCTGAATTTCATCTTGTTTTTGGGCAATATTTACGATAATCATATGCTTCTCCTAGCAACTAAAACAGGGACAGCCCAAATTTGACTTTGGACTGAGTTCCTATTAATTTGAAATAACTTGCTCTCCCTGCTCTGCTTTAAGTGTCTCTTGTTCTTGCGCGTAAAGTTGTTTGTCATACTTGCGAGCAAATGGATAATAGATCAAACCTGCAAGTAGCAGCATTAAGATTTGCCAGAGCATTGCCTGCCAGCCTCCTGCCAGTAAACCTGAAAGAATAGCTGGTGTTGTCCAAGGAACTACCGCACCTGTAAATGGTGGAATAATATGTGTATAGATGGCAAGATAAGTTAAGATTCCAGAAGCAAGTGGGGCAAGCATAAATGGTACACCCATGAATGGATTTAGCACAATTGGCATACCAAATAAGATTGGCTCATTGATATTGAAAATTGCAGGCCCGATTTCAACCTTACCAATCGCTTTGAGCTGCTCTGATTTTGCTCCTACGAGGAGGAATATAGCGAGTCCCATCGTAAGTCCTGAGCCTGTCACAGTCAAAAATTGATCCATAAAGGCCTGGGTGACAATATGCGCACCGTGTGAAAGTGTCAGTTCGTGTACTTTATAGAGCGCTGCGTTCTCTTGAGTATTGGCCAAGAGCAATGCTGACATAACGCCTGAAACAACAGCTGCACCGTGTACGCCGAAAAACCAAAGAAATACTGGTAGGAAAGCAATGACAAAGACTCCAACTGGTCCATCTGTTACCCCTTGCAAAGGTTTCTGAATCACTGCATAGACCCACTCAATCGGTGTCTGACTTGCCACATAATGGAACAAGCCATAGATAAAGGTTGCACCTGAAATAATTACCGCAGATGGAATCAAGGCCGCAAAAGAATTCGCAACATTTTCTGGAACCTGCTCTGGTAGGCGAATGATAATTTTCTTTCTCATGAACCAGCTATAGATCCAGCCGACAAGCAGTCCGCCGACCATTGCCATAACCATACCTTTGCCACCGAGCCAGCCAGTGTCAATAATTCCTGTTACATTCCCTAAAAGTTTTGTTGTATCTTTAACATCCATCAAAGCTTTAAAGTTTGGCTGCAAAAGCACCAATACTACGATAGCTGTGATCCCCGCAGGTGCTCCTTCGTAACCCTCGTTCTTTACCCAAGCATACGCAATTCCGAAAGCTGCCCAAACTGCCATGATTCCGAAAGCCGCAGTATTAGCTTGAAGAAAAATATCGCCTAGGCCAATCTTAAAGAGATAATCTTGAGCCGGCTGGTAGGGCAACTGTCCTAAAATCAGAAAAAGAGAACCAATAATGATAAAGGGAAGTGGATACATCATCCCGTTACGGATAGCCGTAACAGCCTTAGTATTCACAAATTTCATTATCGGTGGCAGCAATGTTTCATTAATAAATTTATTCATAAAATGAACTCCCAATAAGATAAATTATAGATAGTTTTCTCTTATCAGTTGATAAGAGAAAGGCTAGCCTTTGCAATTTTGTTTTGGCGTCGACTTCCAAAACAATTCTTGAAGCTTTACTTCAAGAATTATAATAACGCTTTCAAATTCATTTGCAAGGGCTTTCTCCATAATTTCCAACTTTAGTTATTTGTTACAAAAAACGTAACAAAAAAATCAAGCAAAGCTTGATTCATTTACTCTCTTGTACTATCCTGATAGGCCTGCCGTGCAAGCGTCTCGAGAATGGCAAGAACTGGCAATTGAGTCGTGAGTTGGATATGCTCTTCTTGTATCGCTCGCTCGTCCAACATATTGTAGGAAAAATTATAATCAGCCATTTTAGCTAATGTACTTGAGGAATTATTTGTAATCGCCACAAGCTTGGCCCCCGTTTTTTGAATCTCAAGACTTTTCTCCAAGACTTGCAATGTTTCGCCTGACACAGACAAAGCAATTGCAAGTTTATTCTGAAATTCATTGAACTGAACTGGTCGATAAATATCTGTCATACAAAAAGCCGAGAGGCCAAGATTATTAAAATAGCGACAGCCGTACTGAGCTAAGGTATCAGAGGTTCCCATTCCCAGAAACAAGGTAAACTCGGCACTTCTTATCTCCTCAACAACCTTAGAAATAAGCAAAAGTGTTGGCTGCGAGGAAAGATATTTGAAAAACAAATCCAGAGTAAAAACACTCTCGTAATTACTGTTTACCTTCCCAAGCGGGTCTCCACTTGACTTCAAAAAATATTTTAACTCTGCCCAACCTTTAAAACCAAGCTTCTCTGCCATTCTAATAATCGTGGCGGTAGACACATGACTTTCCTTAGCGACTTCTCTCACAGTCATTCCTGCAGCCCGATCTCCCATTTTTACAAGATAATTAAAAGCAAAATGCTCAAGCTCATTGAGCTTAACCATAGATTCGACATCAAACATTATAACCTTCCTTCCGCATAAACTTGCCATTCCTACACTTCCGTTACTATGATACCGCTTTCTATTCATTTTTTCAGCTTCTTTTTGAAATAAAAAAATTGTTACTAGAATTAGTAACAATTTTCAATTTTCTTGACTGGCTTGTTCATATTTTTACTGTCTTTTTATTTGACATTAATTCAGGGGATTCTAAAATTAGAGTTATTGAATGAGGTATCAAATTTTGTTATTTTTCAAATTCTTCGCGCTCTCTTTCGTGCTTTCTTTTCATCTGTAAGAGATTTTCATTCATATTCCCCAATAACTGATTCGTTCTCTGTGTCATTTCCTGCCTATCAAGTTGCATTTTTTGAAAGCTCAGCTGCACTGTTTCCTTATCTAGCACTTCAAGATTTTTACCCAGATTATAGGCTGTATCTTCAATTAAGTTCGACATTTCTTGATATTTGACAAGGGCTAGCTCCCCTGATTCTATCCGATTTGATAACTTTTTTTCTTCTAAAAGTTGTTCTTCTATCAACCGGTCTTTTTTCTTTTGATCACTCATAAACTTATACTATCTATCCCATCATTATAGTAGGACTGGCTTCTTATGTCGTCAACTTTCCCCTTAGCGGCATCTCCTGCTTTACCTTTGAGCATACTGTCAAGCTGATCTTTTGATGACCCCAGATTTATCATTCTCTCTCCATTGTCAATATTGATAAAAGTTTGATCTTGTGTCTTTAAGAAAAAATAATCCTTTAAAAGGGAGGCTTCCACAATAGTCCCCGCTACTTCTCTTGCAGCAGCCGTCGCTTGATCAACCAAATAATTCCAGTCGCCCTCAATCCCTTGCTCAATATTGGAAACTCCCGTCCAAAAATCATCCCAAATACTCATTTTTATCCTTTTATCTTTCTATTCTTGTCTTAATTTTATATATTCCTTATCAATTAGCCAAATTAAACTTTCCAGCTTCACTCATATCTTGACTCTTCATATGTTCCACTGTCACCTTTACTGCAGCCTCCAGACGGTCTAGCTTTTCCATCTCCTGAGTGATTTTCTGACTCACTTCGT
>JAIRUS010000019.1 GCA_031254295.1 Streptococcaceae bacterium
ACATAAGCTGAGTTTGACTTGGGAGAGAGTGCCAGATCGATGACAACATTCCCTATCAATATGCGCGCTTCAGGAAAGCCAAGGCGTTCACAGGCGTCAAGCGCTGTTACGGCATGAACTTGAGCATCTGGATTGGCAAGGCCAATGTCCTCATAGGCAATGACTGTCAAACGTCGTGCAAGTGAGAGGAGATCTCCTCCCTCAATCAATCGCGCTGCATAGTGTAGGGAGGCATTGACATCAGAACCACGGATAGACTTTTGTAAGGCTGAAAGCAAGTCATAATGAGCATCTCCGTCTTTATCGAAAGTTGCCGCTTTCTTTTGAAGCGAGTTCTCCATGTCTTCAAGTGTGATATGATGCTCGGGCGATGACAACACAGCCAGCTCAAGTGAGTTAAAAACAGAGCGCAAGTCACCATTTGTTGAATGAACTAAGAAATTGAGCGCATCATCATCAAGGTCGATATCAAAATCAAAGCCACGTTCTTTATCTTGTAAAGCTTGCTTTACAGCAAGTGTCAAGTCGGAAGTCTCTAGGCTTTTAACTTCAAAAATCTGCACACGACTACGAATGGCTGGAACAACGCTGAAATATGGATTTTCAGTTGTCGCACCAATAAGGATGATATCGCCATTTTCAAGTAAGGGCAGTAAAAAATCCTGTAAAGGCTTTGTCAGGCGATGTATCTCATCAAGTAGCAAAATTACTGTGCCAAAAGCCATGGCTTCCTCAGCAATTTCTTGCAATTTCTTCTTATTATCGCTGGTGGCGTTGAAATCGCGAAAAGTTAAGCCCATCGTCCCAGCAATGGCACTTGCGATAGAGGTTTTACCAGTTCCTGGAGGACCATATAAAATCATACTTGACAGAAGTTTTGCCTCGACCATTCGACGAATGATCTTGCCTGGACTGACTAGGTGTTGCTGTCCGATGACTTCGTCAATATTTCGAGGGCGCATTCGACGCGCTAAGTTTTGTGTTACCATATCATATTTGCCTTTTATTGAGAAGTTTACAGTGCTGTAAACTTAGTTTACACTATATTATATAAAAAGAAGGGTTGACCAGTGCATACGACACCGGTGAGCCCTTCTAAAATAAATTATAACAGATTATCTTTCAAAGTCAATCATGTCATTGTTCTTCAGAATGACTTTGAGGCGTCTTATTCTTTTCTGAAGTTGAAACTCATATTTTGTTCGATCCAAAGCCTCAGTAGGAGTCATTTTTAATCGCCTTAAATCTAAAATGATATTTGGCGATTGCATCAAAGCTTTTTTTAAAATGTGTGAAATAACAGATTTTGATTCTCCTTTTGGAGCTTTCATTTCCCAATAGCGTCCATCCATTTTCAAATCAGGAGTATGCTGCCCTTTGATACGACTCGGAGGTAAAAGTTCGAGATCATATCCTAAAGAAGTAAGAGAAATAATTGTTGCATATTCATGAGAGGCAAGTAACACACCGTTTGGCTTAAGCTGCCCGCTTTTTTTGACTTCATAGTTAGTCTCTTTTTCATGGACACTGATTTCAGGAGCTTTTTCATCAATAAAGTAGGCATACCAAAGGTTATCTACCCATTTTCCATCTATAAGAAACTCTTTTTTCTGTAAGCCCTCGCGGATAAAGCCTGACTTCTCATAAAGTCCAATGGCGGGCAGATCTGTTGAGAGAACCTCAATCGTTATTTTGGAATAGCCCTCACCTGCAGCATAGGTCTTTACAAAATCGACGAGAAAAGTTCCAAGTCCCTGATGTCTGGCACTTTCAACGACGAGAGGAGAGAAAGTCAGGACATGTTGTCCTGCTTCGACATTTCCGTGTCGATCATGTAGGACAAGAATTGCAAAGATTTTGTCGTCTTTGGCTTCATTAACCGCAAGCAGATAACGTACACCGGCTTGGATATTTTCGATATAGCGCTCAGGCGAACTGGCAATTTTTACAGGCGTGGCAAGGCTTGTCCAACCTGTATTTTCAATCTCTGAGACCTCTGCAAAATCTCTGGGCTCCATTTGCCGAAGAATAATTTCCTGTTTTTCTTTCATAGTATCTAAGATAAATTTTACCACGATTATGCTAAAATAGGCACTATGAATAAGAAAAATGGCTTTTTAGATATCCTCGATGAGGAGCTTTCAGAAAATTTTCACTATGATTATGAAATCAACTGGGACAAGAAGAATCACGGAATAACTGTGTCTTTTTTGCTTGAGGTTGAAAATACAGATGGAGTTGAAGTTGAAGACGCAGATGGTGTCGCCTCAACTGAAAATCTTCTCTATGAAGACGCGATACTTTTTTATAATCCTGAGAGAACGCAGTTCAATGAAGAAGATTTCTTAGCAACAATTCCTTATGACCCAGAGGGACTTTCACGTGAATTTTTGAAATATTTCAGTGAGTTTTTACAAGATACAGCTGATGAAGGCTTATCAAACTTGATGGATTTCCTAGAGTCGGACGAAGAAGAATTTTCACTCCAATGGAACTGGGAAAAGTTTGAGGCAGGTGATGATGAGCTCGTGGAAACAGAGTTTTTTAAATATCCGAGGTATTGATGAAGACTGAACTCGTAGCTGTTAAACTTGAAGAAAAAGAAATTCTAAGGAATCTGCTTGAAAAGTATCTTTACGAATTTTCTCAGTATTGTGATGAAACGCTGGATTCACAAGGGCTGATTGGCTATAAATACTTAGACAATTACTGGCAAGAGGAAAAGCGTTGGCCCTTCTTTATCAAGGTTGATGGCAAACTAGCAGGATTTGTATTGATAAATGACTTTCCGGAATCAGGCTTGGTCACAGATTTTACGCTGGCTGAGTTCTTTGTGATTTACAAATATCGTCGCGAAGGGATTGGAAGCTGGGTCGTAGGGGAAATTTTTAAGCGATTCAGAGGGACTTGGCAGTTAAAGTATCATCCGAAGAACATCATTTCTGAGGCATTCTGGACGAAAGTTGTCGCAGCTGCGGATTCAGATTTTCAGCTACGAACAGATCTGGAAGAGGCGATGTATGACCTCAACACACAGGGGCAGGTGTTGATTTTTAGAACAAATAATTAAAAAAATTAATCCGATTTAGAGATATAGAAAGTTGATGTATGAGTATTTTAGAAGTAAAAAACCTGTCTCACGGCTTTGGTGATCGTGCGATTTTTGAAGATGTGAATTTCCGTTTGTTGAAGGGCGAGCATATCGGTTTTGTTGGGGCTAATGGTGAGGGCAAGTCGACTTTTATGTCGCTTATCACAGGCAGCCTTGAGCCGGATGGCGGCAAGATTGTCTGGTCGAAGCATCATCGGGTGGGCTATATGGACCAGCATGCGGTGCTTGGCAAAGGAAAGACGACGCGTGAAGCATTGGCTGAAGCTTTTCAGTATCTTTTTGATGTGGAAGCGCAGATTAATGAAACCTATCTCAAAATGGGTGAAATGTCGCAAGATGAGATGAATGCCGCTCTTGAAGAGGTTGGAGAGCTGCAAGAGGAGCTTGACTCAGGCGATTTTTATTTGATTGATTCAAAAGTTGAGGAGACGGCACGCGGGCTTGGGCTGACAGACTTGCTGGATAAAGATGTGTCAGAGCTGTCAGGTGGGCAACGGACAAAGATTTTACTGGGTAAGCTCTTGCTTGAAAAGCCAGATATTTTATTGCTCGATGAGCCGACGAACTATCTTGACGAAGAGCATATTTTCTGGTTGAAAAATTATCTGCAAAACTATGAAAATGCCTTTATTTTGATTTCCCATGATGTGCCTTTTATGGATTCTGTCGTCAATGTGATTTATCATGTGCACGGGCTGGGGCTTACGCGTTATAGCATGAGCTATCATGAGTTTGAGCGTGTCTTTGAGGAGAAGAAGGCACAGCTTGAGGCCAAACATAATGCCCAAGTCGCAGAAGCGGAGAAGTTGAAAGATTTCATTGCCCGTAAAAAAGCCAATGTCGCGACTTCTGGTCAGGCCAAGGCGCGTGAGAAGAAGCTGGCCAAGATGGAGATTGTGGAGACGATTTCTGAGAAGCCGAAACCTCACTTTGATTTTTTATTTAGTCGTAAGCCAAGCCGTCTGGTCTTTGAGGCCAAGGAGCTGATTATTGGCTATCCGCAAACGGGACCTTTGTCGTCAGCTATTAATCTCAAAGTTGAGTCTGGCGCGAAAATCGCCTTTATCGGCTCAAATGGGATCGGAAAATCAACCTTGTTGAAGTCGCTCATGGGCTCGATTCCTGCGATTGACGGCGAAGTTGAAAAAGGAAATTTCCAAGACATTGCCTACTATGAGCAAGAAGTCAAAGAGCCGAGTACAAAAACCGTCCTTGATGACCTCTGGGACGACTATCCAAGTTGGAATCAGGCGGAGCTTCGTGGCGCTTTGGCGCGTGTGGGCTTGACGGCCAAGCAAATCGAAAGTCGTGTGCATGTCCTGTCAGGCGGCGAGCAAGCCAAGCTCCGCTTTGCCAAACTGATGAATACCGAGTCAAATATCCTGATCCTCGACGAGCCGACCAATCACCTTGACGTTGACGCCAAGGACGAACTACAGCGTGCGCTTAAAGACTACCCAGGAACAATCCTCATGGTTTCGCATGAACCCGAGTTTTATGAAGGCTGCACAGATTTGGTGATTAACTGTGAAGAATGGACGACGCGGGTGGTGTGATATCAGAAGATAAAACAGCTAAATAGTTGCAGAAGTAGCGGCTGTCTTATAATTCTAGGGAGAAACAAAATGAAAAAAGATCGCATTTTACAGTTTTTGCTCAACTATGCTGAAAGTCAAGAAGCAGTCAGTCTAGTGTGGCTAGACGGTTCCCGTGCTTTTGGGATGGTTGATGACTATAGCGACTATGATATTCTGTTTGTAACTCGAAACAATAAGTCTTATTTGAACAAGGCGATATTGCCCATACTTGAAGAGGAATTCGGTGATATCGCTGTCATGCAAGTCCCAGATAATAGGGATTCAGAGAAAATCTATACGCTGTTGATGCAGTTCCAGTCTAGTCTGAGAATTGATTTGACCTTTCAGACTTACGACAGTTTTATTGAACAGCCGTTTTCTAGCAGTAAGGCGACTTTGCTTATGGATAAGGATGGAAAGGTTGAAAATCCGCCAATGGTTTCAGACGTGGACTTTCAACTAAAAAAGCCGACGGAGGCAGGGTTTCAGAAGCGTTGTAATGAATTCTGGTGGTTGGCGCCTTATCTGGCGAAGGCTGTGGCTAGGGGGCAATTATTGCAAGCTCTGGAAATTCTGAATCGTTATTTACGACCAGAATATGCACAGATGTTGGGCTACTTGGCTGGCGCTGTGCATGATTTTCAGGCGGTTAATCTGGGTAAAAGTTTTAATGATTTAAATGAATTTTTACCTGCGGAGAAGTTATATTATTACGATGTCTTACTTGCGAGTTATGCAAAAGCAGATTTAAAGGAGATTTCTGGCGTTTTGTCTTCTTTGATGACGAATTATGCGCGACTGGAAGCAGAAGTCGCTGAATTATTGACTTTCAGCTGGAACGAGCTGGAAGCCAAAGGGACACAAGAATTCATCAGTAAAGGATTTTTAAAATGGGACTTAAGGTCGTAATTTTTGACTTGGGAGGCGTGCTCTTTGAAAGTAATTTCTCGAAAAGAGTGGCTGCCTTCAATAAGCTTGGTTTCACTGATTTCGCGGAATCATATAATGAACTAAAGCAGACAGGACTTATCAAGCGGTTAGAAGTTGGCGAAATTTCTGCTACAGATTTTTATGTAGAATTTCGAAAACAACTGAACTGTGAGCTTTCTGACAGGCAAATTGGTGAGGCTTGGTGCAAAATGATTGGTTCATTTAATCTCGAACGGTTGTCTTTTTTGGAAAAGTTGAGTAAAAAATACCGTCTTTTTGCTTGCTCAAATACAAATGAAATTCTAACGCCAGCTGTTGAAGAAAAATGTCTCAAAGAGGCAGGGCTACCACTTTCAAGCTATTTTGAAGCCATATTTTATTCGCACAAACTTGGGCTGAGAAAGCCTGATGTGGAGATGTTTAGGCGAGTAGTGAGCTTGATTAAAGAAAACGAAGATGAAGTTATGTTTATTGACGATGATTTGAGCAATGTTGAAGCTGCGAGAAAACTTGGCCTACAAGCTTTGCAGTTGCTGCCGACAAGGCCGATTGCCGAACTCAATTTATAAAGACGAGGAGGAAAAGTGAGTAAAAAAAGTAAAGTTTTTATCATTACAGGCTTCTGTGCGACGGGGAAGTCAACTTTTTCAAACCGATTGGCAGACGAACTTGCGATTCCTTGTTTTAATAAAGACACGCTCAAAGAGACGCTAGCTGATGGATTTGAGCCAGAGGGCGAAGTTGTTCAGAAAAATGGCAGTCGCGTAACTTTCATGCTCCTTTGTCATCTTCTGGAGAAGTTCTTGAAAGTCGGGCAATCTTGCATTTTAGAGGGAAATTTTACGGCCACAGAGATGCAAATCTTTCAGAAAATGCTTGGAAATTATCAGACAGAAACTCAGACCTTTATATTCAAAGGCGACTTTGACATTCTTT
This sequence comes from Streptococcaceae bacterium, assembly GCA_031254295.1. Taxonomy (GTDB): domain Bacteria; phylum Bacillota; class Bacilli; order Lactobacillales; family Streptococcaceae; genus Lactovum. The sequence continues at coordinate 6,556 of JAIRUS010000019.1, forward strand.
TTCAGCGCTACAACGAGAGAGCCGCAAGCAGGCATTGGGTCCACAAATCAGCGGGTGATACGGTTGAGGTTTTTAAAAAAGTTCAGACTTCTGTTGGCATTGGGGAGGTCGGAATTGGGAAAATTGTTGACGTAGAGACAAGTTCATTTGAAGCAGTTGATTTTGAGTGTTTGGTAAACATAGCAAGGGATTTTTTGTAAGCAAAATGAAAGATAAACGCCTCTCTTGGGAAAATCCCAATCAAAACTATAAGCTGACACTTGTGAAACGCCGAAGCGAGCGACGTTATCGGACGTTACAGCTAGCAAAGACGCTGCGCGTACAGCTGATGGCTTTTAAAAGGCTTGGTGTCGCAACGTTCAATTCTGAAATTTTGCTGAAAATCTCAGAGCTCGAAGGCAACGCGGACTATCAGGACGATGCGGAATTTTCCGACGCAAAGAAGTTCGTCAACCGCATGAAACGCGAGCTTACAAAGTTGGAAAAATGAACAACTAAAAACGCCTTTGGGCGTTTTTTATAATAGCTAAACT
>JAIRUS010000159.1 GCA_031254295.1 Streptococcaceae bacterium
CAGTGCTTTGAGCGAGTGCCTGTGCCTGACTTTGCGCTTGAGCTTGTAGCAACGCAGCCGTTTGGCTCATCAGCGCTTTTTGAACTGTCGTGCTTTTTACTGGACTCGCCATCTGGGCAGGGCTCGCAGCCGAGACAGCCTGACTGACAAATAGGCTCCCAAACCCAACGATCAGTGCAAGGACAAGAGATAAAAGCACGCGTTTTTTCTTTAACTTTTTCATTTCCCTAAAAATTTTTCCTAACTTTATAAGTTATTAATTCTTTAACTTAATATTACCTTAAGATATTAACACAATATATTTCACTTGTCTATCACTAAATTATAAAAAAGTTACAAAAAAAATGCCCGAAGGCATTTTCACTTGAATAGTAAATCATATATCATTAATCTTGGAAATCTTCTTTATCTTCGAGTTTTGGAACTTTACTTGTAAAAGCCAAGATAAACATTATAGATCCTATAACCGAGATAAGGCTAGCTACTGGGTTTCCAATGAGAGTGAATATGTTAAAACAGCCTAAAATTCCAATAACAAGTAGAAACGTCTTCCAAGCTCGTTCAGATTTTTTGCCAATTTTTATAAAAGCAATCCAAGACAAGACAAAGATTATAAACAAGACTAGTTGCACAAAAATACTTATAATTACAAATTGTGAAATTTGTTTCTGGCTGACCATATTGCCGGCTATTCCAAGACTCTTTTTTATAGCTGACGTGCTGGATATCATCTGAAAAGCTGATATTGCTTGCATGATAAATGTAATTGTCAGAAGAATATTTCCAATCAAAGCAAAGAGTTTTGCCCTAGCCATAAAGACCTCTTTCTACTGAAAAATGTTATTTTTAAAGTGCTTGTGACGCTGTGATAATTGCAAGTTTATAAACATCTTCTTCATTACAGCCTCGTGAAAGGTCTGCCACTGGCTTATTCAAGCCTTGAAGAATTGGACCAAGCGCTTCAAAGTTACCAAGACGTTGCGCAATCTTGTAGCCAATATTTCCAGATTGAATTTCTGGGAAAACAAAGACTGTGGCTTTTCCTGCCACTGTGCTAGACGGTGCTTTCTGGCGCGCTACAGCGGCTACAAAAGCTGCATCAAATTGAAGTTCACCATCAATTTCAATCTCTGGATGAGCTTCTTGTACTAGCTCAGTAGCTTCTTTCACACGGACAACATCATCTGACTTGCCAGAGCCTTTTGTTGAAAATGACAACATCGCAACCTTTGGTTCAATATCGAAAAGTTTAGCCGTCTCTGCAGACGCAACGGCAATATCTGCTAAGGTCTCTGAATCTGGCTTGATATTGATTGCACAATCCGCAAAGATATATTTTTCATTGTCATCACGTCCACGTACCATAACAAAAGCACCAGAAACTGATCTTACACCTGGCTTTGTCTTGATGATTTGCAAAGCTGGACGAACGGTGTCAGCAGTCGAGTGAATAGCTCCAGAAACCATTCCATCTGCAATTTCCATCTGCACAAGCATTGTACCAAAATAGTTTGGATCCTTTAGCATTGTTTTAGCTTCTTCTTCTGTAACCTTACCTTTACGAAGTTCCACAAATATTTCCACCATTTTAGGGAAACGCTGGCAATTGTCTGGATCATAGATTTCAAAGCCCTCTGGATTGATACCACGTTCAACTAGACCGTCTGTTACTTCCTTTACATTACCAATCAAGACCGGCGTAAGCAATTTATCTGCATTCAGACGGTTAGCCGCACCAAGAATACGAATGTCTGTCCCTTCTGGAAAAACAATCTTCAAGTTTTTTCCAGAAATTTTCCCTTTGAGCGATTCAAAAAGTTCCATAATAATTTCTCCTTAAAAATTGAGCACTCAGCCCTCTTTTATCACTCAATTATAGCACAAAGTCTGCTATAGAGTATGTCAAAACTAATCATAATCAGACAAGCTATAATCCTCAATAATTTTTATCAATTTGGCTGCATAGCTCGGATCAGTCGCATACCCATCCTCTTGAAGCGCTTGTGCTCCCTCTTTGTAATTCGTTGCTGCAAGCACACTTGCATAATGATTAGGATCCCAATCTACTCCATTCACAAATAGTAAGGTGTGTGCTTTAACCGAGGCACTCCAACTTGGATAAACTTTGAAGACTCCCTTAATCGTTATCCATTTGCCATTTTCAAATTCTTTGGTGTTCAGTGTTACTTCATCTATTCCTGAATATGACTTCATACCAAAAAGATTATTATATTTAGCAGAAAGTAAACTTTCTCCAAAATCGGACTCTAAACAAGCCTGAGCAAGGGTTAAACTTGAAAGTAATCCATACTGCTCCTGCTGTTCTTTTGCAACTGGTGCAAGCTCTCTGATAAAATTATATTTTTTATAAGTATCGAGTTGAGTGGCTAAAAAACTCGAGTTATAAGAATCACCAGCTTCTACATTTACCACTAAACTAATAAAAAATACAAAAATTATTAAAAACAGGCTCCAGAAAACTCTTCTACGCCTGTATTGCTTCTTAGTTTTTAAATATAATTGTTTATTTCTATATTTTTCCATATTTAACGTAAAACCTATTCTAACTTAGAGAAACTCTGACCTCTCAAAAGCCATAATCCCTACTGGGATTAGAAATGTTTAGCGCTTAGCATTTCTATCCTCATTTCTCCATATTCAAAATAAGCATCATTCTAACAAAAAGAAGTCGCCAACCTTGGAGAGTATGTTCCCTGCTGGGATTAGAGATTCTTGGTGCTTCAGCACTTAGAAGCTCTATCCTCATTTCTCCATACTCAAAATGAGCATCATTCTGACAAAAAGAAGTCGCCAACCTTGATAAACCATGATCCCTGCCGGGATTAGAGATTCTTGGCGCTTCAGCGCTTAGAAGCTCTATCCTCATTTCTCCGTCTCTAAAATAAACATCATTCTGGCAATAAGAAGTTACTAACCTTGGAGAGTATGATCCCTGCCGGAATCGAACCAGCAATAGAGCCTTAGGAGAGCCCTGTTATATCCGTTTAACTAAGGGACCAGTAACTGTGCTATTTTACCAAAATTTCACAGTTCACGCAATTTTATAATAGAGTTCCTGCGAAAGGTACAGCTACAAGGCAGGCGAATGCAGATGCCACTCAACTTGTGGCTTTAGCCACTTAGTGAGAGTGGACAACGTAGCCAAAGGCGAAGATAGTATTGGAATACAGCAAAGGAGCCTAACGCTGTAATGTACCTTTCGCAGGAGCCCTAGTTTATTTATCTGCTTCAAATACAATTCTGGCCTTTTGACGCATGGAAAATAAAGTTTGATTGACCTGCTGAGCCAGTGCCTGCAACACTGCATATTTTTCTTGATTCGCATTTTCCAATATATCTGCAAAGGCATCGGCTTCATCGAATAAAGGATTTTCGGCCGTTTGAATTTCAAATTCTTCCGTCTCACCATTTATTTTGACAAATGCTGCTTTTCCAGTGCCAGCTACGCTATCAAGGACAAGCGTTCCCTCATCTGTATAAATTTCACTCGCCAAATAACTGGTTAAATTTCCAGCGTTGAAGAAACTTACATCAAAGTCTTCATAATGCAAAATCCCGTGGCCTGATACATCTACACCTGATGATAAAAGTTTCGCCTGATAGTCTACTGATTCGGCTTTTCCAAATTGAGCGATGGTCCAATATATAAGATAAACTCCAAGGTCTGCCAAAATTCCGCCTGAGAATTTTGGATTCCATTTATTAGGAAGCTCTCCTGCCAATAAGGCCGCCATCTTAGAAGAATACTTTGCATATGTCAAATTCGCACTAAGGATTGTTTTATCTGACAAAAAGCTCTTTATGACCGCAAAAGCTGTATCATGAATATGACGCGCAGCCTCTAAAACAAAAAGTTTTTTCTTTGCAGCAAGCTCAAAAATCTCTTCAAATTCAGTTGGATTTGAAAAGGCTGGCTTTTCCACAATAACATTTTTCCCAGCTTCAATCGCAGCTTTGGCTTGTTGATAATGCAGAGAATTTGGCGACGCAATATAAACCAGATCAATTTCTATATTATTCACAAATTCAGTCAAGCCATCAAAGATTTGCACATCTGAAAAATCCGCTACAAACTCTTGTCCTTTTTGGATTGACCGCGAGTAAACAGCCTTTAGTTCATATTTGCCAGTTTCGAGGGCTGCGTCAATAAACTGACGGCAAATCCAACTCGTTCCGATAACGCCTAGTTTTAACATCTTGTCGCTCCTAGAATTTTCTATAATATTTTCTATAATTTTATATAAACAATTATAACATTCAACCTAAATTTCTGCTAAAATATCATCATGACTGAAAAAACAATTATTATTGGCGTGACTGGTGGTTCTGCTTCTGGTAAAACCTCTATCGCTCAGAAAATTTTTGATAGTTTTCCAAGTGAAAACATTGCAATGATTCAACAGGATAGTTACTACAAAGATCAGGCAAATCTGACAATGGATGAGCGCCTAGCCGTCAACTACGATCATCCTCTGGCTTTTGACAATGATTTGATGATTGCGCACCTACATGAACTAGCCGAGGGGCGCTCTATACAAATTCCCGTCTATGACTATACAGCCTATACACGTTCTGACAAAACTAGTCAGCAACTTCCAACACGTGTTATCATCGTCGAAGGGGTCTTAGTGCTTGAGGATATGCGCCTACGCAATCTCATGGATATTAAAATTTATGTCGATACAGATGACGATGTCCGTCTGATTCGTCGTATCAAGCGTGATATGGACGAGCGTGGTCGTAGTCTTGACTCAATCATTCAGCAATATCTAACGAGTGTCAAACCCATGCATCACCAGTTTGTCGAACCAACCAAACGCTATGCAAATATTATTATTCCGAACGGTGTTGAGAACAAGGTCGCTGTCGACATTCTGCAGACTAAGATTGAAAGCCTATTGGCAGAGAAATGACAGAAATAATAAAAAAGAAGCCGTCATCAAAGGCTTACCTTATCATCAGTGAAGTCTTCAACGCAACAAGCCATGGAATTGCAGTTGGACTAGCAGTTTTAGGTCTTATTTTACTCATATTGAAGGGTCAGGCATCTGGTTCTTTACTCGAAATGATAAGTCTAATCATTTATGGCAGTATGCTCGTCCTACTTTTTCTTTTTTCCACCTTGGCTCACAGTCTTTATTTTTCACGCGCACGTAAAGTTTTTCAGGTCTTTGACCATTCTGGAATTTTCCTACTAATCGCTGGAACATACACCCCTTATTGTCTCGTTAGTCTTCATAATTGGTTGGGGATAATTCTCTTCAGTGTGATTTGGATTTGTGCTATTCTTGGTATTATCTTTACTGCCATTTTTCTTCCGCGCACTGAGAAAGTTCCAAAATTTTCGACGATTTTATATGTCATCATGGGCTGGATGATTATGTTTGCCATTCTCCCACTTTATCATCTTTTGTCAGCTAAAGGTTTCTGGCTTTTAGTCGGAGGAGGTGTCGTTTATACAATTGGGGCTTTGATTTATCGTTTTAAGTTTCCCTTTGCCCATCTCGTTTGGCATTTCTTTGTACTTGCTGCCGCTATACTGATGTGGTTCTCAATTTATTTCTTTGTTGCTTAAGTTACTAATAAAGTAAATAAAAATACTCTATTCGATATGCACGAACAGAGTATTTTTATTTTGCTACTGATTCATCAGGATTACGTCTCAAAGAGAAATGGTCTGGCACATAGTCCATGCCTCCATGCACAAATGGATGACACCGCATGATCCGTGCTGTCCCCATCAGTAAACCTTTGAAAGCTCCATGTTTCTGAATCGCTTGAATCATATAAGTCGAACAGGTGGGGTAGTAGCGGCAGCTAGGCGGAAGCATTGGAGAAATCCAACGCTTATAGCCTTGTACCAAAAAAATCAATACTTTTTTCATTTTATTATTACTATTATGACTACACTGCCTGTTTACTTGAAAGCAAGCCGACGATGTCCTTAGCCGCTATATCTGCTGAAAGATGGTATCTATTATAGAGTTCACTGACAGGCACTTCTTCGTTGAATTCTTTTTCAGCTCCAAGAGTCAAAACCTTCACATCATATTTTCCAAGGAAGCCCGCTACTTTTTGCCCGAATCCACCGTCAAGAACTCCGTCTTCAAGGGTCACAATTACTTCGTGACTTGAAGCAAGCTGATTAAGTGTGTCCTTATCGAGCTCACTGATAAAGAGTGCATTCAAGAGGCTTGGCTGGATACCTTGTTCTTTCAAGGCAGCTGAGATTTTTTCTGTTTGCTCAAGCATGCCACCAAGACCAAGCAAAGCGACCTTTGCTCCTTTTTCAAGGACTTGATAATGAGCTTTATCATAACTGCTAAGACTCACTGCGTGTTCAGTTGCAGTGTGAGCAGGGAGATTAATAAAGACGGGATGCTCACGTTGAGTTGTGGCCCATTCAAGCATTGACTTAAACTCTGCAACAGTTGTTGGTGCTAAAAATATCAGATTAGGAATATTTGAAATCCAACCCTTTGCAAAGTCGCCTTGGTGAGTTGTATCAGAAGCCGAGATTGAATCTCCTCGTACGATGACAACCGCGGGCTCATTATTGACAGCCAAGTCGTGCCAGACTTGATCGTAGGCACGTTGCAAGAAGGTAGAGTTGTGGAAGATGATTGGACGGGCACCGCCTGCTGCAATCGCACCACCAAAGGTAATCGTAAACTGCTCTGCAATTCCGGCGTCGTAATAGCGCTCAGGATAAGCAGCTGCAAATTCTTTGAGATTAAACAAGGCTGGAATAGCTGCATTAATCGCAATCAATGGTTCATTTGCTGCAACTTTTTCTTTCATAAAGTCCAAAGTAGCACGTGTATATGGATCTTCTCCACCAGTTCGTTTATTTTCACCAGTTTCGAGATCAAAAGCAGCATGCCAGTGGAATGACTCCTTTTTCTCCATAGCAGGTTGATAACCCATACCTTTTTCAGTTTTCACGTGTAAAACAATCGGATGGTCAATATTTTTAAACTTCTCTAACGTTTCAATCAAGATATCAACACGATTACCTTCCTCAACGTAATAGTAATCCAAACCAAAGCCTTTGAAGAAATTATTTTCTGCAAAGCCATGTGTCTCACGTAGTTCAGCTAAATTCTTGTAGATTCCACCATGATTTTCAGCAATTGACATTTGATTGTCATTAAAGATAATAATTAAATTACCTTCGTAATCTCCAGCATTATTCAAGGCTTCCATCGCCAATCCACCAGAGATTGATCCGTCACCTATGATGGCCACAACATTGCCATCTTCTCCTCGAAGATCACGCGCTTTGGCAAGCCCCATCGCATTTGCAATAGAAGTCGAAGTATGTCCAACAGTGAAAAAGTCGTGCTCTGACTCTGCCTGTGATGTATAGGGCGTAATGTCGTGGAAATGTCCCTCTGTAAAGCCATATTTACGGCCTGTCAAAATCTTATGCGGATATGACTGATGACTCACGTCCCAGACAAATTTGTCATGTGGACTCTCAAAAACGCGATGAAGCGCAATTGTCATCTCGACTACACCAAGGTTTGGACCAACATGTCCACCGACTTGGCTAACTTTGTTTAGGACTGTCTTACGAATATCACTGGCAAGTTCTGGAAGTTCTTCAAAAGGAAGAAGCTTAAGATCTGCTGGGGAATTAACTTTATCAAGTATCATATATTTATTTTGTTCCTTTTAGATATTTTATACTTTTAATTTTACTATAAATTTAGTGCCTTGTGGTTTATTATCTTCGACTGTAATTTTACCCTTCATGGCACGCACGATTTCATTGGCAAGGGCAAGACCTAGACCCAGTCCACCTTTACCTCGTGTACGTGCTTCATCTACACGATAGAATCGGTCAAAAATCTTTTTCTTATCTGCATTTGAGATACCTGGTCCATTATCCGACATGCTCAGTTGTAACTCATTTTTTTGCCTGAAAATCTCTGCATGAATTTGCCCATTTCCATCTGTGTACTTTGCTGCATTGTCAAAGAGAATCGTCAAGACTTGTTTGATTAAGTCCTGATCAAGCTGAACTGTCCCGTCAAATGTGATATTATTTGTAAAGGCTTTTCCACGATCTTCTGCCAATATTTCAAAGTTCTCAAACACCTCGCGAAAGAATTTGTCATCTGTTTCAACTGCTTGAATTTGGACTGAGCCTTCAGATTTAGCCATATTCAGCAGATTACTGGTCAAGACACGCATATTTCGCACTTCATTTAGACTGGCTGAAATATTTTCCGATTCGTCAAGAATGGTCGCATTTGGATGTTGGAAAAGAAGCTGCAGACGATTCTGCATAATCGCAAGCGGTGTACGTAACTCATGACTGGCATTTGATACAAAGGCTTTTTGGCGATCCAGTGCCACTTCTAGCGGCCGTTGTGAGACGAGTGAGAGGTAAATACTAACAAAGAGTGACAGGGTCCAGAAAGCAATCATGGTAATCGTAACTTCAAAGGTAATCCTTGACAGACTATCTTGCACCTGATTAACATTTTGGAAAATCTGAATATAGGCAACTTTTATCCCATTTACAACATATTGACTTGTAGGTTTTACTATCAAGGTCCGGAATGATTGACCGTCTAACTGAGTAGAGCCAATTGCGTCAATAAAGCTATGATTTACTTTCAGATTATCACTTTTAACTGAGCTTGCCATCGGGTCTGTGTCTGAGTTAATTACAGTTCCTGTCTCATCATATAAAACCACATAAAAGCCCGCATTATGTAATGGATGATTACTTACAGCATTATTATTTGAGTCGTTCAAGTCACTCGGAGTAGCAGGATTTGAGGCTGAATTCGTGAAAGAATTTGTCGCCATAAAAATCAAAGCAGCTTGGTCTTCCTTGCGTGAGTTTAAGTTTGAATCCGTTGAGCTGTACATTCCCGCACGAGTCGTTTGGATAATAATCGCCGTCAGAATCATGAAAATTCCCGTAAAAGCCAAAAAGAAGTGCAGAATGTTTCTTCCGCCTTCTTTCACTGTTTTTATTAGAGAATTTTTCTTTTGAATCAAAAAATTTTTCATTACTTCAGTATATAGCCCACATTTCTTAATGTTTGTAACTTCTCAGCAAATTCTGTGTCTTTTAACTTCTTGCGGATTTTCGACATATAGACTTCAACCACTGTGACTGTGGTATCTGAGTCAAATCCCCAAATTCGATCAAAAATCTGCTCTTTGGGTAAAATCACGTTTTGATTTTGGAGAAGATAAACAACTAAATCAAATTCTTTACCAAGTAACTCAACTGAATTTTCTCCAAGAACTACATTTTGATTGAGCATATTAACTTTGACGCCGCCATAGCTTAGTGTATTGTCGTCATCAAGCTTTCCAGAACGCTTAAGTTGAGCCATAATACGTGCTTTCAACTCATCGAGATAAAAAGGTTTCGTCAAATAATCATCAGCCCCGATTTCAAAGCCGCGCATTTTATCATCAAGTCCTTCTTTGGCCGTCATAATCAACACTGGAGTTGTCACACCTTTTTCACGAAGACGTTTTAAGAGATCAAAACCATTTAACTCTGGTAACATTAGGTCTAAAAGAATCATATCATAGACGCCTTGTTCTGCTTCGTACAAGCCATCTTCCCCATCAAAGGTTTGTGTGACATCCGCGAAAGATTCCAAAAAATCTGTCACAGAATTTGACAATGAAAGGTCATCTTCAACTAAAAGCAATTTAATCATCTTATAAAATCCTCCGATTTTCTTATTGAATGCCTAATGCCTTTTACCGTATTAGGCCTGCATCAAGTTATTATCATATTAAGCAAATAGCAAGTAAATAAATAACTTTTTCTCACCTAATTTTACACTATTTTAAGCTTTTTCGCTTTCCTGAAACTTAAAATAGCTATAAGTAGCTAATATAAAATTTCACTATTTTTATATACTCTACTCTGAGATAGAATTTTAAATTTTTTGGGAAAACACCTTATCCACCGAAAGTGCAGTGGAGAAAATTTAAAGAAAAAAGTCTGTGCAAAAAGCAAACAGGGAGACTTCGGCTCCCAGTTTGCCTTTCGACTTTGCGCTTTAACACAATAGCGAGAATGGACAGCGGAGCCTAAGGCGGAGATAGCAATGGAAGCGTAGCTTTGCTTGCAGCCGCACGGCTTTTTTTTATCTAACTTTCGGAGTATAGCGGACTTTGTCTTCACTCTGAGCTAGATTTATCCAGCTATATTTTTTACAGACTCTCGCTCTACCAAGTGGAAAGGAACAATCTTTCGATGTACTCTACCTGTATCAATAAATTGACGAAGGACTTTCACTGCCTCTTTGCCAAGCTGTTCAATGTTAATCCCATAAGTTGTCAATGTTGGCTGTACCAGCTCTGACAGATAGGAGTTATTGAAAGACAGTATCGACAAATCTTCTGGAACATTGACATTTTCCCTTCGGAATCGTTCAATCAAACTCACAGCCATCCAATCATCCAGAACAACTATCGCTGTTTCATTTTTCTTCACAAAATCATTATCAAAAATATTGACTAGCTTACAATGCGCTTCACCAACGACTTTGATAAAGCCTTTAATACGTTCACGCACAAAAAGTCCATGAATATCATCTACAAAGAAAGCAAAATCTCGATGCCCCAACGATTTGAGATACTCAGCCGCTGCCACTCCCATAGCATTATTATCATTATCGACAGAATTTACTGTCTCTATGTCATGTTCAGGCGTACCAAGTAAAACAAAGGGAACTTTTTCACTTTGTAGATAGTCTTTTACTGGATCATTCTCATTTGCATAAAGCAGAATAAATCCATCAACTCGACGCTCACGGCACATCAAATCCACTTGCTCATTAAGCTCTTCTGTAGAGTGACCCGTCGCAATCGCTACTGTCATCTTATTCTTACGCGCTGCTTTATTGATTGAGGTCAAAATTTTCATAAAAAATGGCTGATTCGCTTTGTCCGCGATGGGTGGAAAAACTACACCAATTGCATTTACTCGTCTAGAAGCCAACAACTTCGCATGAAAATTTCCAACATAGCCCATTTCATTAGCGGTTTCTTTTATTAACTTCTTTGTGCGTTCCGAAATTGTCGAAGAGCCGTTTAATGCACGACTCACCGTTGATTTATTGACACCGACTCTTTTCGCAACATCATCAATTGTAACAATCATAGATCCTCCTATCTTTTACATTATAAATATCTATCAAATTTAACAAAAATTAGCGATTCCAAACAGATACTAAATAATCATACGTCAAATGACTTGTATCTGGAACTAGGGCAATATCTGCTCCCAAGTTCTCTGCAAGACCAACTCCAACTGGAAAAGCTCCTGAAGCCTTGATGGCTGTAACACCAGCTGGGGCATCTTCTACTCCAATAGCCTCTTTGATATCCACGCCTACACCAGCTGCAGCTGCCAAGAAAATATCTGGTGCTGGTTTTGATTCGGCGACCTTAGCTGGGTCTGCAATCGCATCAAATAAATCTGTTAGTCCAAGACGCTCTAGTAAAAATGGTCCGTTCTTTGAAGCTGATGCGAGCGCAATTTTCACACCATTTGTACGCAAATCTCTTAAAAGTTGTAAAATTCCTGGATAAACGTCCCTTGGTGACACGTCTTTGATTGATTCAACATAGTTATCATTTTTACGCTTTGCAAGGTCTGCAAATTCCTCAGCTGAAACTTTTTTATTGTCTAAGTCTAAGATTAATTGGAGAGAATCTTCACGTGATACTCCCTTAAGTTTCTCATTGAATTCACGATCTACACCGTTAATTCCAATTTCTTCTGCGAGTTGTTTCCAAGCGCGGAAATGGTACTCTGCTGTATCTGTGATGACACCATCAAGATCGAATAGGACTGCTTTAAACATATTTAATTATCTCCTCGTATTAATTGTAATTGAATTTGTAAGATGAATAGGTTGACCGTAAAGCTCGAGGTCAAGAGTTGGGCCTGATTGTAGTGTGATCGTTACATTTTCTGCAACTTCCACTTCAAGCAAGCGATGGCGATAGTTGATATGGAACTTGTAGCTACTCCAATTTTCAGGAAGACGTGGCGCAAAGCTAAGCTTTCCGTCCCAAGTCTTCATTTGTGCAAAGCCTTGAACAATGGCAAGCCATGAGCCAGTCATTGAGGTGATGTGCAAACCGTCATCTGTGTCATTATTATAATTATCCAAATCAAGGCGGGCCGTGCGTTGATACATCTCAACTGCCTTTTCCATCAGGCCAAGCTCACTGGCAATGATGCTGTGAATAGATGGGGACAATGACGACTCATGAACAGTCAAGGGTTCGTAGAAATTAAAATTGCGAGCTTTTTCTTCCAAACTAAACTGATTGCCAAAGAAATAAATTCCTTGTAAAACATCAGCCTGCTTGATATATGGGCTACGTAAAATCTTATCCCATGACCAATTTTGGTTTAATGGCAAGTTATTTGGGTTAAGCTCTGCTACTGGTTTTAATTCCTTATCCATAAAGCCATCATGCTGAACAAAGATTCCAAGTGCCTCGTCTTTTGGATAGTACATCTTTGTCACAATGTCGTGCCAAGTCGCAAGTTCAAGCGCATCAACTCCAAGATCTGGACGTGAAAACTTCACTAGTGCTTCCGTTGTATATTGCAAGACCCATGCAGCCAAACGATTCGTGTACCAGTTATTGTTGATATTATTCTCATATTCATTTGGGCCAGTTACGCCATGAATCATGTAAAAACCATTTGAAGCAAGATGGACACGACTTGCCCAGAACCTTGAGATTTCAACGAGAACCTCTAAGCCCTCATGGGCAAGATAGCTCTCATCACCTGTATAATTCGTATAATTATAGATAGCATAAGCCATTGCGCCATTGCGATGAATCTCTTCAAAGGTGATTTCCCACTCATTATGGCACTCAATACCGTTGAAAGTCACCATTGGATAAAGAGCTCCCTCCAAGCCTTGCTGTCTCGCATTATGCTTCGCCGCTTCAAGATGATTGTAGCGATACTTCAGCAAATTACGTGGTACTTTTTCATCCGTCAAGGCTAGATAAAGCGGCATAGCATAAGCTTCTGTATCCCAATAGGTCGCACCACCATATTTTTCGCCTGTAAAACCTTTAGGCCCAATATTCAAGCGTTCATCTTCACCATAGTAGGTCGAGAAAAGTTGGAAAAGGTTAAATCGAATGCCTTGCTGTGCTTCGTCATCTCCTTCGATCTGGATATCTGACAGCTTCCAACGCTCAGCCCATTTGTTCACATGCTCATCGTAAAGTTGAATATAAGATTTTTGAGAAACATCAGAAACCATTTTTTCTGATGTCTCAGCCATCATCGTTTCATCTTCATAGTCCCGTGAAGTCAACACAATAACATGGCGCTCTAGCGTAACGCTATTTTCTGGATTAATGCTTGCAGTAAATGTGTCAACGACTTCATTTTCCTGTTGGCTCTGCTCAACCATCTGAATATTTCCAGAATAGGATTGATTCATCAGGGCTGTGAACTGTTCTACACCAAAGTCATTTGGAATCGTTTGAACAAGCATATTTGAACCATAGTCATGATTTGCCATACTCAAAACATTCCAAAAACGAGTATCATAGTTTGATCCTTCATTGAAGACAGTGGCATCAATAATCGACTCAAACTGTAACTGATGTTCTTTGCCATCAAGACTTTCAAAAAGGAAAGCAAACACTGCGAGTTCCTTTTGAGCTAATGAGAAGAAACGCTCAGCTGAAATTCGTACACTTTTATAATCATAGCCATAGGCAAAAGTACCTTTTTTCATGTCTAATGAGGTATGAAAGTTCTGAATATCTTCTGAAGCTAAATCAACTTCTTCTCCATCAATATAAATCTTGACTTTAGAGAAATTGACTGCATTTAAAGCTTTACCAAAATACTCTGGATAGCCATTTTTCCACCAGCCTACACGTGTTCTGTCTGGGTACCAGACGCCTGCAAGGTAAATACCTTGTAGAGAATCTCCTGAGTAGCTTTCGGAAAAATTTCCACGCATTCCCATATAGCCGTTGCCAATCGAAGTTAAAGACTCTTGCAGTCGTCGGTCGTCTTTTTCCAATTTGTCTGATTTGATGAGCCAAGGATCTATGTCCATCAAACGTTTAATTTGTTTCATAATTTTACTTTCTTTTCTGTTTACGAGTATGCAAGCATGCAAAATCTATGCAAAAAATTGTGAAATTTGTATTTTGTCTATTTTACTACTTTCATTGTCTTTTTTCAATTCATTTTTTAAAAACTTGATATTCCCAAGGCTGTAAGCGCATATTTGGTACGAACGTTCTCTGCCTTGAGCCAAGGACTTGTTCAAGTTCTCCTTGTTTATCGACAAATTTTACAGCACCTGATTGTGAAGAGAGATTTACTATAATCAAAAATTCATCACGCATATAGCAAAAAACCTGCTTACTGCGCTCAAAATAAAACTTGATGCTCCCATCTTGAATGGCTTTCTCATCATGCCTTAACTTTATCAAGTTCTGATAGAGGCCAAATAACTCAACTGATTTTTCAGCATTAACTGTCTTATATTCTGGATTAACCGCCATCCAAGGCTTAACAGTTGTAAAACCTGCATATTTTTCACCAGTCCATTGCATTGGCGTCCGTCCTACATCGCGAGAATTCAGAACATTTCTGAAAAATGCCTCTTTCTCTGATAGACCATCTTTTAGAGCATTGAAATAATGTGTCCGCGTATCTTCAGCCTTGACTTCGGAGATATCTTTGAAAGGATAGTTACTCATACCAATTTCTTGCCCGTAATAAATGAAGGGTGTCCCACGAAGTAGCATATACTGTACCGCAAGGGCCTTAGCTGACGTAATCGAGCCATCTCCAAAGATTGAGATAGAGCGCGGCATATCGTGATTTTCGATATAGAGCGCATTCCACCCACGCTCAAGCAGATCTTTCTGCCAACGTGTGACAACTTTCTTGTAGCCATAAATGTCACCTCTACCATCTGGCAGACGCCAATTATGCTCAAGTTCAAAGATACCATTTAGAAAGCCTGTTTTTTTATCTGTCCAATCAGCCGCTCCATTGTTCGAGCGCACACCAGAAGCTTCGCCGACTGTATAGGCATCATATTCATCAAAGATATCTTTTAAAGCCCGCATATAATCTTCAATACCTGCCACATTCATAAAAGGTTCCCATGGATCATCACCATTGAAAGATTTCAATTTGAAGTCCCAATCCATTTTTTGAATGTGTGAGATAGCATCTAGGCGAAAACCGTCAATACCAACCTCTCCTAGCCACCAACGCACCATCTTGTAAATTTCATCTCGTAGTTTCGGGTTCTTCCAGTTCAAATCTGGCTGCTCAGCTGCAAAGATATGGAAATAAGCTTGTTTTGTCTGTTTCTGATAGGTCCAGGCCGGAATGCCAAAGAATGAACGCCAATTGTTTGGCATCTTATCTTCTGTTGCATCAGCCCAAAGATAGTAATCACGATAAGGATTATCTTTTGACTTTTGTGACTCAATAAACCATTCATGCTTGTTTGAGGTATGATTGACCACCAAATCCATAATAAGCTTCATACCTAATTTATGACACTCAGCCAGCAGTTCTTGAAAATCAGCCATTGTCCCAAACATCGGATCAACATTATAAAAATCACTAATGTCATAACCGCCATCCACCTGAGGACTAGCGTAAATTGGATTGAGCCAGATAAAATCAACTCCTAGTGATTTTATATAAGAAAGTTTTTCCTTAATTCCCTGCAAGTCCCCAATGCCATCTCCGTTTGAGTCTTTAAACGATTTAGGATAGATTTGATAACCTACCGCTTGCTTATACCAATTTTTATCTGTTCCCATATTTATTCTGCCTTCCTATTTCAAGATAACTGTGCTGTAAGCTGGTAAAGTCAAGCTTTTACCTGTTAGTGTGACCTTTTCACCAGTTACGGATAAGCTCTCAGCTAAATTCTTTTTCATCGCACTTGTCAGTGTCACTTTAGCTGAATTTTGGGAATCAAAATTCGAGATGACTGTGTATTTATTGCCATAGTTCAAGGCAGATAAACTACTATTTGTCATGTCAATTTCAGTGATTCGACTGCTTGCAATATCTGGATATTTGGCTTTTATCCGTAAAATTTTCTTGTACCAGTTTAAAAGAGAGTTCGGATCTGCTTCTTGTTCCTCGGCGGATCCGCCAAGTGTCGTTGCCACCATTGTCGCTCCAGGCACCGAAACACTGGCAATCGCTGAGCCTTTTCCATCTGCTGTCCAAGGTATTGGCAGTCGCTTATTTTGATCGATTCCTGAGCCAGAAAGTCCTAATTCCTCGCCATAATATATGTATGGATTACCTGGTAAAAGGAGATAAGTCTGCGCCGCCATCTTGGATTCCGCCAGTGTATTCGTATAGTTGATTGCACGATCCATATCATGATTTGTCAAAAATGGGGCGTCAATCGCAGCAGGATTTGCTTCATGCAAAGTCTTGTCCCAATCGGTCACCTGCTTGCTAAAAGTTGATCCATCTTGCAAAAGAAAAGCAGACTGCAAGGCGCCATCGTTCGCATGAAAAGACATTGGAAAGTTAAAGAGGCTATTAATCTTTGACTTCTGAGATAGTTCACTGATTGTATCAGAGCTTGACCAATCTTCTCCAACTACATAAGCATTTGGCTTCTGAGAATGAATTGTTGTGACAAGCCATTTTGTGAACTCTTGTGTCTTTGCTGTACTGTCGTTGAAGTAATATCCGACAGCATCTAAGCGAAAGCCTGCAATTCCTTTACTAAGCCAAAATTCCGTGATGGCCTTGATTTCAGCTTTAACATCTGGATTTGACAAATTCAAATCTGGCATTCCCTTGTCAAACTCGGACTCATAGTATTTTCCATTAGAAGCCAAACTGTAGTTCTGTTTGGCTGTATCTGACCAGTTATAGTAAGCCATATATTTCTTATTGCCTGCTAGAGCCTTTTGAAACCATGGATGCTCTACTGAGGTGTGATTCAAAACAAGATCCAGAACAACTGCAATATTACGTTTCTTGGCTTCTTTGACTAAATTTTCAAAGTCAGTCATTGTACCGAATTTGGGATTGATTTCTTCATAATTTGTAATATCATAGCCATGATAGCTCGGACTTGCAAAAATCGGCGTCATCCAGATTCCTTGGACCTTTAAGTCTGTCGTCGAATCTGCCTTGCCTGTATTGAGATAGTCCAGATGAGCGGTGATTCCATTTAAATCCCCCTCGCCGTCACCATTACTATCTGCAAAACTTCCAGGAAAGATTTCATAGAAATTGCGATAGAGTGATAGATTGACAGTCGATGTATTTGCGACAGTCGATTTTGGGCTCATCTTTTGGCTACACGCCACAAGCGAAAGTCCCATCATCAGCAAAGTGCTTAAAAATACTAACTTTTTTAATTTCATTTCACTACTCCTAAAATGAGATAAGATAAATTAAGGCGGCATCTACGAATAATCCTAAAATCCAAGCCGTCCAGAAATACCATTTTCGTGTCTTGTGATGCACCAGCTTTCCTGCCAGTAATGCACCGATGCCTCCACCCAAATAACTCATCGTCAGTAAAACTTTTTCAGGTATGCGCCAACGATGATGTATCGCTTTCCATTTGTCCACGGCATAAAAAGCAAAGACTACTAGATTCCAAACGAGTAAGAGAGCCAATAGATGTATTTTCATTTGAAATTTTTACTATCCCTTCTTGACATTAGAGAAGCTCCACTGCAAAGGCTTCCCAAGGCTGCATCTTAAATGTTGATCCAGAAGTCTCAGCAAAATTTTCAGTCTCATAATTATGGATTAAAAGTTTGCCAAATTCAAAGTCGCTCTTAAATTCTTGCTCATCGTCTGATAAATTCACTGTAATAAGATATTGCTTATTTTCAAACTTTCGCAAATAGGCAAAAACATTTGGAGCAGAGTTAAGGAGCTCAAAGTCACCTAACACGACCCAATCATTTTCTTTGCGAAGCTGAATAAGCTTTTGATAGGTATGAAAAACAGAATCATTTTCTTGCAGATTTACAGCCGCATTGATTTCTTTATAATTTGGATTGACTGCAAGCCATGGCTTTCCTGTTGTAAACCCTGCATTGTCTGAGCTATCCCATTGCATCGGCGTACGCGCATTGTCACGGCTGACTTGGCGAATCATTGGTACAATCTCAGCTTCAGCCACGCCTGCTTTACGCAGATCTTCTGCCGCAGTACGAGCCTCAATATCGTTAAATTGAGACATGTCTGTGAAAGGAAAATTCGTCATTCCCAATTCTTCACCCTCATAAATATAAGGTGTTCCTTTTAAGAGATGAAGTAAAATGGCCAGTGCCTTAGCTGATTGGACACGGTATTTATTGTCATTGCCAAACGCACTGACGACCCGTGGAAGGTCATGGTTGTTCCAAAAGAGAGAGTTCCAGCCCTTTTCTAGCTGTTGCCATTTTGCAAAAACTTCTTTGAGTTTTGGCACATTAAGCTGATTTCCCTTATATTTTTGTCCCTCTTTCCACATCGCGACAATATGTTCAAATTGGAAGACCATTGACAATTCATTACGCTCTGGGCTACTATAAAGTTCGGCAATCTCTGGTGTTGCACTCCAGGTTTCTCCAACAGTTAAGGCCTCAAAGCCTGGGCGTGCTTTCTCTCCAAATGTTGCCGCATTCATTTCTTGCAGATAGTCATGAAGTTTCGGGCCGTTTGTAATCAGCTCATCATCAATGACCTTGCCAATCATGTCAATGACGTCCATACGGAAGCCACCTACCCCTTTGTCTAACCAGAAATTCATCAAATCATGGACTTCCTTATGAACTTTAGGATTGTCCCAATTCAAATCTGGCTGCTTTTTTGAGAACAAGTGCAGATAATATTGACCTGAGGATTCATCTTTCGTCCAAGCCGACCCTGGCCAATTTCCAGTAAAGCCTGAAATCAGATTATTAGGCTCATCGCGCCAGATATAATAATCACGATAAGGATTATCTTTTGACTTCCTCGCTTCAACAAACCAAGCATGTTCATCTGAGCTATGATTGACAACCAAATCCATTACAATGCGAATATCACGTTTTTTGGCTTCGGCAATCATCTCCTCCATATCAGCCACCGTTCCAAACTCAGGCGCAATATCACAGTAATCACTGATATCGTAGCCATTGTCATCCATCGGCGATTTATAGACTGGGCTTAGCCAGATGGCACCAATTCCCAGTTCTTGAAGATAATCCAGACGAGAAATAATACCTTGCAAATCCCCCACACCATCTCCATTACTATCTTGGAAACTACGCGGATAAATCTGATAAATCACAGATTTCTGCCACCATTTTGTTTTCATACTATGTACTCCTTTTTTATAATCTTTTCTTAAATTTGTTCACTTGCTATCTAACTCTGCTGCCTCAACGCTCATTCTTCAATCGTGTTGAGCTACCGCTTTGTTGTTACTATTCTCAATCCTTTTATGTTATTACTTATACTCTTAATTTAGAAAATGGAGTCAGAGAAGACATTTTTATCTATTGATAGCCCAATTCTTTTAATTCTATAAATACTCATTAATTAGCCAGATTAAACTTTCCAGCTTCACTCATATCTTGACTCTTCATATGTTCCACTGTCACCTTTACTGCAGCCTCCAGACGGTCTAGCTTTTCCATCTCCTGAGTGATTTTCTGACTCACTTCGT
>JAIRUS010000022.1 GCA_031254295.1 Streptococcaceae bacterium
ATAGTTTGGAGTGGCTAAAATGAGTTCAGAGAAGAACCTGCGGTTAAAGAAAGGGAGAATAGTAAAATATGTCATTATTTTATTTCTAGTTTTTGTTTCATTCTTTTTGATTTTCAGAGAGCAAATTCCCATCTTTTTACCGCATGAAGAAAAAGTCTTTACAAGAAATATTTCTGAAAACAATGTTGAGCCAGATATTACCATAGCAAAAAATAATTCCAATATTTCCGTAAACATGTATTTTAGTGATGGGACAGAAAATACTGACAAGCTTTATGGGAGTGAGAAAAAACGCACATTCAGTGCAGGGCTAGGAGAAAATAAGATTATAGCTAAAAATGATAGTGATCATATAATATTTGGCTATCTGTACATCTGGGATAATGATTGAAGTCCATAATAGACTTCCTACAGATATGTTAAAGACTGATGCAGGGTTAGCTCAAAAATAGATCAATATCAGCAGGGAGAAATGCCGAATCTTTCTGGTTGGCATGATAATCTAGGAGATATTGAAGAAATATAGGCTGGGGCGAGTGATGTCAAATCTATTTTAAATACAGATAAAAGTATTAAAAATTTTGGTTCTCAGAATTAATGAAAATAAGCGGTTAGAGTAAGCAAATTAAAAAGGGATTGTTCAAAGTTGGATAGTCCCTTTTTTGAGCTTATCCAAGGAATTTCGAGAAGATACGAGGTGCGCTATCTCTATCCAACGACTTTTTGGTATAATACAGGTATGACCTACGCAGATGAAATTTTCGAAAATAACATAATTAATATTATGTCAAATGGCGTGATGAGTGAGCATGCCAGACCGCATTATAAGGATGGGCAGCAGGCGAACTCGCGCTATGTGACGGGCGCTTTTGCGCGCTATGATTTGCAAAAGGGGGAATTTCCCATCACAACTTTGCGGCCGATTCCGATCAAGTCGGCGATTAAAGAATTGCTCTGGATTTATCAGGATCAGACGAGTGATTTATCCGTCCTCCGAGATAAATATGGAGTTAAGTATTGGGACGAGTGGGAAGTTGCGGGCACGGGCACGATCGGGCAGCGTTACGGGGCGACGGTCAAGAAGTACAATATCATCGGGCGATTGCTTGACGGTCTGGCAAAAAATCCTTGGAATCGCCGCAATATCATCAATCTTTGGCAATATGAAGACTTCGATGAGACGGAGGGCTTGCTGCCATGTGCTTTTCAGACGATGTTTGACGTGCGCCGCGACCCTGCGGACGGGCAGATTTATTTGGATGCGACGCTGACGCAGCGCTCGAACGATATGCTGGTCGCCCATCACATCAATGCCATGCAGTATGTGGCCTTGCAGCTGATGATTTGCAAGCATTTTGCCTGGCAGCCAGGAAAATTCTTCTATTTCGTCAATAATTTACATATTTATGATAATCAGTTTGCGCAAGCAGAAGAGCTTCTCAAACGTGAATCAAGCGCAACTGAACCTAGATTAGTTTTGAACGTTCCTGATGGCACGGATTTCTTTGACATCAAACCTGAGGATTTTGAGCTGCTCGACTATGCGCCTGTCAAGCCACAGCTGAAGTTTGACCTCGCCATCTAAGATAAGAAAGAAAAATACGATGAAAGCACTTGTTTTTGATGCATTTGGGAGCTCTGATGTTTTAGCTTATCGTGAACTTCCAAAACCTGAGCGGCAAGCGGCGAAGTTCTCGTGAAAACCGAGTTTATTGGGCTGAATTTCGCAGACATTTACTGTCGGCGTGGCGGCTATCATATTGAGCCGCACAGGCCTTATGTCAACGGTTCTTTAGGGTGATTCAACATAGATTTTGAAATAAATTTTTAGAACTAAATAAAAGAGTTATTACACAATATAATTTATGTAGTAACTCTTTTATTTAGCTCTCCTAGAAAATTTCCGCCAATAATTTGTTTTACTTTAAGGTCCTGTTATAATTTCATTCTTTAAGAACTTTAACCAAAAAGAGTGGCGTATCATACATAACAATTTGCCCATCATTTACATAAAAATCCTCAATTTCTGAGTTTTCTTCAAGCAAAACATTATTGTCTATACGAAGACGTTCAATGTGCAATATCCTTGTTCCCTGAATATAGGATTGTGGCTCAAAAGCAACATCAAAATGAACGATCCCTACGAGTTTGCTTAAATACACAAAATCGTTTATTTGATGAATTTTTTCGTACTTTACTGCAACTCGATTATCTGCATATTTTTCAAGAATATTCTCGATAACATTTTGTTTTATAAATTCAAAACTGTTCATACTGGCTTCTTTCCAGAAATAATTCATTCCCCTGTAAGCCAGAAAACAAGATTATTCTATTTTATCATGAAATAAATCAAGTAATGTTGTTGCTCTCAGAGAAGCAACCATTTGTTCTTGAATGCCCTGAAAAATATTCCTGCTATTCTTAATCACGGGAATAACAATGTTCTTATCAGGAAAATTCTCAATATCAAAATTCTCGTAAATTGGAAAAAGAATACCTTCTCCTTCAACGGCAGATAAAACATCATAAAGATTAATTTCATTGATTGTTTTTGTAAGTGCTAAACCGCCACTAACTCCTGGTTTTGAGAGAATTAAATTTGCAACTTTTAACATTCCAATAAGCTTCTTGACACTTGGTACTGGAATATTTAAGCCTTCCGCAATTTTGGGGATTGACAAATAGTCATAAAACTCTCTTTCAGATTTCATTGCAATAAAAATTATGATTTCAATGGCTTGGGAAAATCGCAAAGAATAAGACACAATATACCTCCTTAGACTGTATTTATAAGGAATGGGCATCATAGCCCCCCCCTTATCTACGATTATAGCAGATAATCATAAAAAATATGTTTTCTTAAGACTATAATGTCAAATCCTTGAAAGTCAGTTTAGACAAGATATTATTCCCCGATTTCCTATTCCTTGTGATTCGGTGATAAATAATTCTCCTAATCACTCTGCCAAGAAGTCCTTTCATTTCCAATAATCTACCTTGAGCAAGTTGAAATTCATGAACTGATGCTACCTCAGAATATCGTAATTCCCTTAATTGGTCTAAAATTTTATCTTCTGCGAACTCACTATGACTACTTTGTGAGATAATCCTAGCCAAAATTATTGCATCTTTCATAGCTTGGTTAATCCCTTGTCCTCCAAAAGGCCCAACAGTGTGCGCAGCGTCTCCAATTAAGACGACTCCATCTGCACTCCATTTTTCCGAAACCATGCCTGAAACAGATAATGGTGTAAAGCTGCTCCATGCTGTTACCGCAGATATGATTTCAGCTTGAGCCTCTGGAACTACTTTTACAATATGAGCGGTAAATTCCTTAATATCTGGATATTTCTTTCTAAGTTCTCCGATACCTCCTTTTTTTATACTTATTCCCATTCTAATTTGATTAGGAAATGCTGGGTCAAGCACAACGTATCCCTCATCATAAATTCTAATATCTATTTTATTCCCAAAATTTTTCGGACATTCAATGTTAATCCAAAGAATATCTGTTAAAAACTGTTTTTTGTTAATTGGAACATGAAGCAGTTTATTAATGATGGAATTTCTACCATCGGAACCGATAACCAGTTTAGCCCTAATATCGAAATCTCCATAATCGCCTTTTGTTTTAATCCCCACCACTTTATCATCTTTTTTAATTAATTCAAAAGCAGTTTGACCCAGACAACTAGAAAACTGGTCATGTTTTTCACATTCTTTTAGCATTAAAGGAAGCACCAGAGATTGACGGATACAAATTCCATAGTTGCCATCAAAATCGTACTTAAACACTACTTTGCCATGATCTAAAATACGATAATTTGTGATGGTAATACTGTATGGTTCCAAAGACTCGAACATATTTAACTGTTTCAAGATGTTTACAACACCTGGCTGAATATACTCCCCCCTAAATTCTTTGTTAAAATCTTTTTGCTTGTCTAATAAAATAACTTTGTAGCCCTTATCAAGGAGAAGTTTTGCTACCAATAGTCCAGCTGGTCCAGCACCTACAATACAAATGTCCGTTTCTTTATTTTCCATTTTTATCCTTTCATATCGCTTAAAGTCTTAGACTTACGATAAAAAACAAAGACTAATAGTAACAAAGCAAAAATAAATGGTGTCGCTATTTTATAAATTATGATAAAAGCATCTGAGAAATTTTTCTTGGTGTGATTACCAATTCGAGTAATTGCTGTATTGATTTTATAATCCGTATTCTTAACGGCTGTCAATACTTGTTGGCTTACTGTTCCTCTGGCTTGCTCACGAATAGCCACAGGTAATTTTTTTAAGTTTTCATCAATTAAAGCATTTATTTCAGACGTAGAAGTCTTATATTTTTCAGGTGTTGAAGCTTTTTCTTGAGAAATCTGATCAATCACTTTATTTTCCATTGTTTTTGTCTGTGAACTTGAAAGATTTAGAGCTGCGATTTCAGACTTAGCATAGGTAATCGATTGATTTTTAGCGGTAGAAGCATTTGTATTGAGTGCAGAAATAAATATCGCTGCCGCCAATGCAAAACCTACTAATCGCATCACGAGTGCGACGGGTTGAGAAGCAGCTAATAAATCTCCTGTAAAATCTGCCGCTGCCAATGTTTGCATTGACCCAACTAAAATCCCATATCCAAATCCTAATGCTGCACAGGCGACTGAAACTTGCCATTGACTGCCCATATTTATATTCCAAAATAGAATATAGGCAATTCCCATTGAGAGAATACCAATGAACACGGTCAATCTGGCACCTAATTTTTCAACGGTAACAGCTGCCACGGGAGAAAAGAGGAAAATCATGGCTGATGCTGGTGTAATCAGTAATGCCGCTGCTAAGTCTGTGTGGTTTTGAATTCTAACAAAATACGTTGGTAATACAACAAGAACACCAACAAAGAAGATTGTACTTAGTAGGATGGTAAGCGCAGCACCGTCGTATTGACGATGACTAAAAAGACGCATTGGAATCATTGGTGCTTCAATTCGACGTTCATACCAGATAAAAATAACTAATCCAACAATACTCAGCACAAATAAACCAATAATAAGAGGACTGTTCCATTTCCAATCATTCCCTTGAACAAGCGCTAAGGTCAAAGAAAATAGGACAATAATACTCAAAAGACTCCCTACAAAATCGACTCTTGCTACACTGACATTTTCTTTCAAATTTAATGAAAGCAAGCATAAAATCACAGCTAAAATAACCATCGGAATATTTATCAAAAAGACCCAACGCCAGCTCAGATATTGAGATAAAATACCACCTATTGAAGGACCAAGTGCTCCTGCTAATCCTTGAGTCATTCCGAGTGCGGCAATGACTATCATTCTTCTGGCAACTGAGAGGGTTGAAATTCCAATAACCATTGATAACGGGAAGACGGCAGATACTCCAATTGCTTGAACAATACGCCCGACAATTAATATATTAATAGTATGAGCTTCAGCCGAGACAATAGAGCCAATCATGAAAACGAGGAGGCCACCAATAAATGTTTTATGAACTCCTATTCGTTCTGCAAGTCGTCCAAATGGAATTGTTAATGCAGCAAATAAAATAGTGTAGCTATTGATTGCCCAAGTCATTCCTGCTAGATTTGTGTGCAGACTATTCTGAATTTCGGGTAAAACAATGTTCATAATCGTCTCATCTAGTAAACACATGAATGTTCCCAGACACATTGCAACGATAATAGTAACTTTTTTAAGCATTCCAAATCTCCTTATCGCCATCTATTGTTTCCAAATAGTCTAGCGTAATTTCTTCAACAGAGTTGACCGTGTATTTGACTCGCGTTTTTTCCATATCTTGTTTTTGAAATCCCCAAGAATGTGTTGTTGGGACACCAATAAATGGAATATTATATTTTTTAGCTTCCTCAGCAACCGTATTTACATCATCAATGAACAGTACTTCTGAATAATCAAAATGATAAATGTCCTTAACGATTTCTTTGAGGCCTGGTCTAAACGTTCCTGTACAAATATACTGATCAAAATGTTCTAAAAATGGTTTTGCACGATTGTCTATTTTATCCAGTGGAAGTCCACCATAGCAAATAATAGGAATCCCTAGACTTCTTAATCTTTTCAAAAATTCTGGGGCACTAGGAAGCACTGGATGATTCCCAGTTTCCTGAATATATTTATCTCTTTCTAAAAAGTATAGTTTATAGAGTTCCTGCATTTCTTTCTCTGTTTTAATTCCTGCAATTTTGCTCACATATTTAAGTGCAGTAGCATCATCTCTTGAAAAGGTATTTCGCTCAATTTCAGATGTGTAAGGAATATGTAACGCAATAGAAAGTCGATTTAGAATGGGGCTGTAAGTATCTTCAAGAATAACGCCATCTGTATCACACGCAATGAGTTTAATATTTTTCATTTTTTTCACCTCGGATATAACCTAATAAATAGCCACTAAGACAAAGCTGATTATTTTGAATGATTGTGAACACGCATAAACCAATTGAAGAATTTTTTCCAACAGGTATGACTTGAACTAGCATATCCTTATCTCTTAGAACAGGGCGGTAATATTTCTTAAATTCTTCACTAATAAAAAACTGTGTATCTTTTTCCAAATATTCTTCTGCGGTAGCAGCCACAGCTTGTCTACAAATTTCACTGATAATAATAGCTTCTACGTGGTCTTTGTGGACATGATCAAGCATTATTTCAGGAGTTAACGAACTATTACCTAAAAAACTATAAATTTGGCAATCTGCTATCTCTGGAAATTGCCGAATCATCACATTCTCTTTTAAATTTTTATGTACTAGAGCTTTTTCAATTTGATAGATATTATTCCAATCAAGTAAAGAGGAAAGATTGATTTTTTCTAAAATTTTTTGAATTGATTTCACATCTATAACCGAAAGTTTTGGATTATTTTTTATCTTAAGAAAATCCGTACTTTCATGCCAAATCTTAATGTTTTCTGGTAGTCCAGATTCCGAAATATTGAGGTTTGACTGCAATATTTTTTCTGAAATAATAGCTTCCTCCAATGTTGAAACTGAAATTATTTTTTCAGATTTTGGTATTCCTTTTTTAAAAGAAAGCTCAAATTTGACAGTTTCACACATTATCGTCACCCACTTTCTTAAAAAGTAAAGCACCATTATGACCACCAAAGCCAAAAGAAGTTGAAACCGCAGAATTAATGATTTCATTGCTCAAAGGCTTTTCAACTAAATTAAGGTTTTCAATTGGGGAATCAATAATATTACTGTGAATATAACCTTCTTTTAGCGCAATAGCACAAATAACGGCTTCAATTGCACCACTTGCCCCAAATGTATGTCCTAATAAACCCTTTGTAGAATTTATAAGTGGTTGCTTAGATTTATCCAAACCAAAAATGTTTTTGAAAACTCGACTTTCAACGTCATCATTTAGAACCGTTCCCGTACCATGAGCATTATAATAATCGATAGGCTCATTTTTGATCAGCTTTCTTAACATTCTCTCAATGTTTTTTCCGGAGTTCTCTATTGCAACGATACTCGTTGCATCCATTGAAGTTTCAAAACCGCAAATTTCTGCAAAAATCGTTGCTCCTCTCTGCTTAGCTTTCTCATAATCCTCTAAAACAAGTGCACAAGCAGTCCCTTCATTGAATAATAGACCAGTTCTCGTTTTTTGAAAGGGTCTAGGTCTTCCGTCTTTACTATTATCCAAGATTCCTAAAACTTCAAAACTTTTGGGAATAACGAAACTTTTTTCTTTAAGCCATTCCATTCCACCACAGACTACTGTATCCGCATACCCGTCAGCAATTTTGCGATATGCTTCGCCTATGGCATAGGTTCCAGAAGCACACGCAGCGTTGATAGTAAAATTTCCCCCGTGGAGATGATTATTAATGGCAATCCAAGCTACAGGAGCATTTGGCATGCTTTTAGGAGAAATAAAGCGGTCAAGTCGATTAGTGGCATTAAACTTTACGTAATTTTTAAAGCTTTCTGACAAATCGCCAATTCCAATACCAAAAATGACAGGAATTTCATTATCTTCCGAAATATTGAGGTGAGCATTTTCGATTGCCAACTGTGCTGCCAAAGAAGCAACGCGCGAGTTTTCTTGACTTAGCAAAAACATATTTTTTCCAAAGCTTTTCCCGATATCAACTGCAGGTACATAATAATTTGCTTTAATTCCTCGTGCTTGCTTAATTTCATTAGGGATTTTAGTGATGAGATCTTGTCTGTTCTCTTTAAGATGTTTTGTAAAGGCTTCTATGCCGATTCCAAGTTGAGTTACTGGTCCTAAACCTGTGATTACAACTCTATTTTTCACTTTTATTCTCCTCGATAAAATAAACAATATCGGCTACTGTTTTGATAATGGCAAAGTTTTCTTCATCAAAATTCATATCGAATTGCTCCTCTAACGATGCAGCTAAAATTAAAGTTCTGACAGAATCAAAATCTAAGTCATTCACCAGATTGTCATTTAAATTAACATCCGTGATTTCTTCATTGTCAATCTTCATAACTTGCCCGACTGTTTCTTTAACGCGTGCCTCAATCTCCATAAAAATATTCTCCCTTCAAAAGATATATTAAGAATATATCTTTTATTTCGTTTTGTCAAGTACTTGCTATCAGCGTATTCTATATTCTAGTTTTTAGTTGGTTTGTTTATATCGTGCGTAGTTTTTGAAAAAATTTTAAAGAGAGCAAGGCGAAGTTAATAAAACTGTTGTTCGATTTTAATTCAAAAACTGCTCAACTTTTATTTAATTTTTCGGTAAATAGGTAAGACTGCGAGCAAGATGAAAATTCAGTTTGTCGGAAATTCCGACAAACTGCCACTAACGGCAAAAACTATAAGATAAAGCACTATAACGGGATATGTTACAATACAAGTATGAGATATGCAGATGAAGTTTTATTTAGCCATCTAAGGAAGAAAAATACGATGAAAGCACTTGTTTTTGATGACTTTGGGAGCTCTGACGTTTTAACTTATCGGGAGATTCCGAGACCTGAGCGGCAAGCGGGCGAAGTTCTCGTGAAAACCGAGTTTATTGGGCTGAATTTTGCGGACATTTACCGTCGGCGTGGCGGCTATCATATTGAGCCGCATAGGCCTTATATCAACGGTTATGAGGCTTCGGGCGTCATCAGTGAAGCTAAAAATCCAGACTGGATTGGCCGAAAAGTTCTCTTTGTTGACTGTCCACTCGCGAATGCTGAATATGTCGCCGTGCCTGAGGAGAAGCTCATCTTCCTGCCTGCAAAAATTGAGCTGAAGCTGGCAGCGACTATTGGTTTGCAAGGGCTGACAGCGGATTTTCTGGCACATGATTTGGGGAAAAATGAAGCGGGTGAAAAAGTTTTTGTGACGGGAATTTCTGGTGGCGTCGGGCAAATTCTCGCGCAGATGTTGCTGGCTGACGGTCTCGAGGTTTCAGGCTCTGCGTCAGCTGACAAGGCGCACATTGCCCTTGATTTTGGCGCAAAAGAAGTCCTGCCCAGCCGTGATCTCAGCTGGCTGACAGACTATGCCGGACAGTTTGATAGCGTCTATGACGGCATCGGCTCGACTTTAAACGCGTCCATCAGCCTCATAAAAAATCG
>JAIRUS010000004.1 GCA_031254295.1 Streptococcaceae bacterium
CTCAGATGAAGTATGGTGGTCGATTTTAAAAGAAATGAGGTAAAAAATGTATCCATTTGATTTAAGTAATCTTGATCCAGAGTTTTTACAAAGTATGTCTGATCCAGCAATGTTGATGAAGCTCCAAGAGCTGATGTCAAAGCTTCCGTCAATGTCAGTTTATGAACAAGCGGCGGCGGTTCAAGAATTTGCGACTGAGAATTTCACGGCAGAGCAATTGGCGCAAATGCAAAATATGGCGATGAGTATCCCAACTGAGCAGCGAGATCAGGTAATTGATGCGACGAATCGCTATCTTTATGTTGGAAAGCCGAGTGCGCATTTCTCGATTGCTGAAGACGGTCGAAATGCTAGTTTTGAAGTCTATGAATTGGGACATAATTCTGAGTCAGACAGCCCGATGTTTGTGGCTTTCGCAGATGAGCCAGATAAAGATTTTATTGCAGAAGTTGATACCTTCCTAGGTCGCCAAGAGCTTTTTGTCTGGTCGAATCCTGAGGAAATGCAGGCCTATGGGGAGTTACATAAAAGAATCACTGGTTGATTTTTATATTGATATAACTTAAGAGACTCTTCGGAGTTTCTTTTTTTGTTTATATCTAAAACTAATTTGTTATAATCTGGCTGATGAGATAATATTTGTATGTAGGAGTAG
This sequence comes from Streptococcaceae bacterium, assembly GCA_031254295.1. GTDB lineage: Bacteria > Bacillota > Bacilli > Lactobacillales > Streptococcaceae > Lactovum. Next base: position 656 of record JAIRUS010000004.1, read on the forward strand.
CTGGTATTCAGCTTAGATGATGAGATAATGAAATTTAATGAACGTGTGCAAAATCAATATTTTCGACTGACTGAGATTGAGGACGATTTGGTCGACTATATCCAGAAAAATAAGGCAGAAGTTGCGAAGATGAAGATTGTTCATCTGGCGGAACAGTTTTATACTGTGCCCAATACAGTTACAAGATTTGTCAGAAAATTGGGCTATGATGGATTTTCAGAGCTTAAGATGGAACTGAAAAATGAATCAGATTATCCTCATCTGATGGGAGATTCCTACCAACAGAAAATTAATAGAAATTTTGAATTGATTGATATAGCACGAGAAGATAAGGTCGTTCAATGTTTGCGTAAGGCTAAAAATGTGAATTTTTATGGATTAGGGCAGACAGGCTTAGTGGCAAAAATTTGCGCAGATAATTTTTACGCATTAGAGGATAAGTTCAAATTTATTGATTACCCTAATGAAATACGGCATCAGATTGAAAATGGAAAAAATCAATTGTTCTTTTTCATATCTTTATCGGGAGAGACGAAATCGGTTCTTGAATTAGCAGAGTTGGCAAAAGCTGTGGGACACAAAGTAATAGGCCTCACGAACTTATCAGACAACTCTTTATCTAGACTGGCCGATGTTGCACTGTACTGCTGTACTGAAAAAGAAGTTGTCAATAAGTATGATGTGACAGATAAGACACCGATTTTGATTATCATGCAGAGCCTTTTCAAAAGCTATTTAGCAGAGTTCCATCAAAATAAAAAGTAAAGAGGTGTAATATTACACAAAAGAAAGCTTTAATATTTGAAAGCTTTCTTTTTTTCTTAGATAAAATGAAAACGTTATATCTGGTGTTAGAATGATTTTGTAGGAGAACTAAAAAAGTTTGTCCTGCAAGGAGGTAAATTATGGATACGAGTTCATCAAAGGACTTGTCAGCAGCCACTTCAAGAGGATTAATTTTTCTGAATCAAGCATTTACGACAAAGTCAGAAATTTTTGACTTTGTTGCAGAACAGTTTGTAGCTCAGGGCATTGTCACATCAGCGGAAGAATTTAAACAAGCCTTGTATGTTCGTGAGGACGAAGGACTAACAGGTTTTGAAAATGGTCTGGCGATTCCGCATGGTAAGTCGGGTACAGTCTTGAAAGCGTCCTTTGCGGTGATCAGGCTGAAGCAGGCTCTGCCAGCAGAGGAGTATGTCTCCTTGAATCCAGAAAATCGTGTAGACACGTTGTTTGTTCTCGCGATTCCAGAAAAAGAGGCAGCGAAACACTTGGATTTATTAGCAAAACTCTCAACACAACTGGCTGATGAGAAATATCTGGCGAGGCTTAAAGCGGCAAAAAATCCAGATCAGATCTTTGAGCTGTTATCTGAAAATATTGAAGACCAGTCGTTGACTACTGCAGTTAGTGAGAGTAAGGGATTGATTCTTGGTATTACGGCTTGTGCGGCAGGCATTGCGCATACCTATATGGCAGCCGAAGCGATTGCCAAAAAGGCTGCTGAGCTTGGTTATGAAGCCAAGATTGAAAAACAGGGCGCTAACGGTCTCGAAGATCGCATCACTACGGCTGATGTGGCACGGGCAGTCGGAATTATCTATGCGCATGATGTGACGCTTAAGGACTTGCAACGTTTTGATGCCTTAGCTAAAGTAGACGTAAAAGTAGCCGAGCCGATTCGCAATCCTGAAAAAGTGATAGCTGATTTACTCAACACGGCGGCAAATCATACGAAGTCTGCAGATCATGTAGTTCGGTCAGGTCTAATAGAAGAGACAGAAGAGATAAAAGGCTTCTGGACTATAGTCAAAGATTCTGTTCTGACAGGTATTTCATACATTATCCCAATTATCATTGCAGGTGGTATGATAGGTGCCTTTGCGGTCATGATTACGCAAATATTTCATTTACAAAGCTCAATGGTCGCACCTGTTGCACCACAGGTGAACACTTTTTGGCTTTTTACTTTGAAAACTTTGGGAAGCAATATGCTAGGTGTCTTGATGGTGCCTATCCTATCTGCCTATATGGCCTATTCGATTGCGGATAAACCTGGCCTAGCTCCCGGTTTTGCAGCTGGGCTAGCGGCTACGGCGATTAATTCTGGCTTTCTTGGTGGTATGTTGGGTGGCTTAGTAGCTGGTTTCTTGATGAAATGGATGAAGGAGCATATCAAGACAGCTGGAGTTTTTAAAGGTTTTGTGAGTTTTTGGGTCTATCCTGTTGTGGGGACGCTCGTGACGGCGATTCTGATGCTTTTTATCATTGGGCAGCCGGTTGCTTGGCTAAATACAGCCTTGCTTGATTTCTTGAAATCAATGCAGGGAAGCAATGCTTTGTTACTTGGCGCGATTATTGGCGTGATGGTGAGTTTTGACCTTGGAGGCCCTGTCAATAAAGCAGCCTATGCTTTCTGTCTGGGCGCCATGGCCTCTGGAAATTTTATTCCTTATGCAATTTTTGCGTCAGTAAAAATGGTTTCGGCTTTTAGTTTGTCAGCTGCTATGTTTATCAAGAAAGACATCTGGACGGCAGAAGAACGAGAAATTGGAACGCAGACATGGATTCTTGGCTTTGCAGGGATTACAGAGGGCGCAATCCCTGTGGCGATGGGAGACCCTATTCGTGTACTGGGCAGTTTCATTGGCGGTTCGTTAGTGACGGGTGCGATTGTGGCCTCGGCTAATATTGGTTTAACTGTACCCGGTGCAGGGATTTTCTCGCTAGCTCTTTTGCAGGGCGGGAATCTTTTGACCTCTGACTTGGTATGGTTTGGTGCGGCCTTGATTGGTGCTGCGATTTCGACGCTACTTTTGATTATGACACGTCAGGCTAAGCTAAAAAAGGTGGCTTAGCTTACATAGAACATAGAAAAGGTGATAATAAATGAAAAAACGAGTATACGTAGTGCCACATATGCATTGGGATCGTGAATGGTATTTTACAACACAAGAATCACAGATTTTATTAGTCAATAATATGGCGGAAATCTTGGAGCGTTTGGAGTCAGACCCTAACTATCCAGCTTATATTTTAGATGGGCAGATGGCTATTTTGGAGGATTATTTTGCGGTAGTCCCTGAAAATCGAGAGCGAGTAAAAAAGCTAGTAGAGGCTGGACGGCTTGTGGTTGGTCCATGGTACTCTCAAATGGATGAGATGTTGACATCTGGCGAATCAATCACGCGCAATCTGTTATATGGCTATAAAGATGCTAAGGCTTTAGGACAGGCAATGCAGATTGGCTATATTCCTGATTCATTTGGGCAGACAGCCCAGATGCCGATGATTTTAAATCAGTTTGATATCAAATATTCTATGTTTTGGCGGGGGACGTCTGAACGACATGGGACAGATAAGACCGAGTTTTATTGGGAGTCTTCCGATGGCTCACGTGTCTTGGTTCAACTTCTGCCCTTAGGCTATGCGATTGGGAAATATTTACCTTTAGATGAGAAAGTGTTAAGAGAGCGTATGGATAAATATTTTTCAGTGCTTGATAAGGGGGCAACAGGTGAGACGGAGCTTCTGCCTAATGGTCATGACCAGATGCCGATTCAGCAGAATATTTGTGAAATTTTAGAGCAACTTCGTAAGATTTATCCTGACCGTGAATTTTTTCTATCCCGATATGAGAATGTGTTTGAAGAAATAGAAAAGAATGAAGGACTTGCAACGATTAGTGGCGAGTTTATAGACGGAAAATATGAGCGCGTGCATCGCTCAATCTATGGTACACGTATGGACTTGAAGGCCTACAATGCGCGTATCGAATCCAAGCTCACGAATATACTAGAACCACTGGCTTCGATTGCTTATTCATTGGGTTTTGAGTATCATCATGGCTTGATAGAACAAATCTGGAAGCTCATCATGAAGAATCATGCGCACGACTCGATGGGAGCCTGCTGCTCCGATAAGGTACACTTTGAGATTAAAGCACGATATTTTGAAGCTGAGGAGCGTTGTAATCAGCTGATTGATTTTTATAAGCGTAAAATCACAGAGGCCAGTCCTGACAAAGCAGGCTTTGACAAGTTGGCGATTTATAATTTCTTGCCCTATACACAAAATCGCCTCGTTCACACTATAGTGACAACACGTTGGGCAGGCTTTGACGTATTTGATGCGTCTGGCAAGCAAATAGGCTATCAGATTCGCTCGGTCAGCGAGTTGGACCCAGGTTTGATTGACCGCCAAATTGTTCATTATGGAAATTATGAGCCATTTTTCCAGTACGAAATCGAGTTCAGGCATGATTTGCCCGCAATGGGCTATGAGATAGTTTACATCAAGCAATCGGCTGAAAGAAAGCAAAAAGTAGGAAAGAAAGTTTTGCAGGCTGAAAGCGACTTTTACCGGATTTCTGCGAATGCGAATGGAACAGTCAAAATCTTTGATAAGAAAAAAAATCAGACCTATGATAATGTTTTCGCATTGGATGATACAGCAGATGATGGAGATGAGTATGACTTTTCTCCCTTGCCAGAGGAAAGGCCAGTATCCTCGATTGGGATTGGTGATGCGCAAGCGGAGATACTCGAATTTGAGCATGAGTTCCTAGTGACGACTCGCTATAATTTTTCAGTGCCAGAGGCTTTGACAGAAAATCGGCAGCGTGCAGAGCAGTTTGTGGAGATTCCAGTTCAGTTAGAAGTTCATATTGAAAAAAAATCAAGGATTCTGTCGGTCAATTTAACGCTAGAAAATACAGCCAAAGACCATCGTTTACGGCTTTTGATTCCGACGGGAATTGCTTCAAATGTTTCACTGGCTGACAATCAGTTTGGGACGATTTCTCGGCCAGTGCTAGATAGTGCCATGGAAGTTTGGGAAAAAGAAGGCTGGGATGAGCGCCCAGACGCGATTTATCCATTTTTGAGTCATATCAGTCTGTCAGATGATAAACATACAGTTGGTTTGTTGACGAAATCCAGTCGTGAGTACGAAATCATTGGCAAGAGCTTTGATACAATCGCACTGACAGTCCTGAGAGCCATCGGAGTACTTGGCAAGGAAGAACTCTATCGTCGCCCAGGTCGTCCCTCAGGTATAAAGCTAGCAGTTCCAGACTCGCAAATGTTGGGGAGCTTATCGCTTGATTTGGCTCTGAGCTTTACTGAGAACGCTGACGAAATCGCTCAAGATACGAAAATCTATCTGACAAATGTTGAGACCTATAATCAAATGCCTTTTCATGCGATGAAGTTAAATAAAAGCTTGCAAAAGACACCAGACTACTATTCACTTTTTGAAAATTTAAATCCTGATTTAATCCTTTCAACGGTTAAAAAAGCTGAAGATGAAGAAATTATTTTGGCACGTTTCTATAATCCAACAAAAAAGAATCTGACCCTTGAGGGAAAATATGCCTGCTATTCATTAAAAGAAGAGCCACGAAAAGAAGAGTTACGCGAGCCGAATTTCTCTGATAAAATCCGCCCCAATCAAGTTTTGACAATCAAATTATAAAAGCTAGTTCCGCTTGAATTTTTTTAGGTCGTTGATCTTTCTATAGTGATTTGAGTTTGTGGAATTTACACAAAAAAGCTTTAAACTACTAATGCTCTATCATTTTTCCTAGCTTTGAACTTCGTAAATCGTTTTCAAGTTATAATATCGGTGAAATAAAATTTAGGAGGACGATATGAATTTATCAGAAGCAACATCTCAGAATCTCATTTTTCTAGATCAAGCCTTTAGGACAAAAGACGAGATTTTTAGCTTTGTGGCCAAAAAAATGCAAGCAGCTGGCATTGTCAGCTCGGCTGAAATTTACAAGCAGGCTCTCTACGATCGAGAAGCTGAGGGTTTGACAGGATTTGAGAATGGTCTCGCTATTCCGCATGGCAAGTCAAGTACGGTCAAGCGGGCGGCATTTGCTGTGGTGCGCTTGTCTGAACCGTTATCGGCGGCGGAGTATGGGGCGTTGAATGCCGAAAATAAAGTCGAGCTGCTTTTTGTCTTGGCAATTCCTGAGGCGCAAGCAGCGACTCATTTAGACTTATTAGCCAAACTTTCGACTCGTTTGGGCGATGCGGCCTTTCTTGCGAAGTTCAAGGAGGCGACCTCAGCGACTGAGGTTTTGGCGTTTCTCGGGACGGAAAATGAAAATGAGAGTTTGTCAGCGCTGACGGAAAAAACAAACGGGCTGATCCTCGGCGTGACGGCTTGTGCGGCGGGGATTGCGCATACCTATATGGCGGCAGAAGCGATTGTCAAAGCGGCGGCTCGGCTGGGCTACGCGGCCAAGGTTGAAAAGCAAGGGGCAAATGGGCTTGAAGACCGTCTCACGGCGGCTGATGTGAATCAGGCTGTTGGCGTTATCTTGGCGCATGATGTGGCGCTCAAAGATCTTGCGCGTTTTGATAAGCTGCCAAAGCTTGATGTGCCTGTGGCGGCACCGATTAAGTCGCCTGAAAAAGTCGTGGGTGATTTGCTGAAAGTTGCCGAGGATCATGTTACGTCGGCTTCACCGTTTGCAGCGGCAGAAGTTGTCAAGGAAAATGAATCGGCTGTTGAGGCGGCGAAGCGTCATTTGATGACAGGTGTTTCTTATATGTTGCCATTCGTCGTGGCTGGCGGTATGATTCTCTCTATCGGACTTTGGTTATTGCAGGCTTGGCCTGATACGGGCGCGCATGACTGGCGACACACGGTCGTGACGGCGGGTGTTGCGGTCTTTCAGCTGATGTACCCGATTATCGGTGCTTATATTGCCTATTCTATCGCCGATAAGCCTGCCTTGGTAGTGGGTATGACGGCTGGGCTCTTTGCTAATACTTTGGGTGCTGGCTATCTGGGGGCCATTCTCGGAGGATTTGTCGCCGGTTATCTGGTGAAACAGATGCGAAAGATTAAGCTACCGAAAGTTATGCAGCCCTTGTTGCCGCTGATTCTGATTCCTTTATTTGGCTCGGGTCTTATGATTCTGATGATGTACACGATTGGACAGCCTGTGGTCTGGTTGAATAAAGCCTTGACTTCAGGTCTTCAGAGTATGTCGGGATCAAGCGTGATTTTGCTTGGTGTGATTATCGGGGCGATGATGGCCGTTGATATGGGTGGCCCTGTAAATAAAGCTGCTTTTGCCTTTTGTGTGGGCATGCTGGGGGCTAAGGTTTATGCGCCAGCCGCCGCCATGTGGGTTGGTATCATGACGCCGCCTGTTGCGCTTGGTCTGGCAACCTTGATTGCGCCAAAGAAATTTACGGCTCAGGAAAAGGCCTCTTGGTCAACGGCGATTTTGGGCGGTTTGACTGGAATTACTGAATTTGCCATTCCATTTGCTGTGCGCGATCCTTGGCGGACGATTGTGTCGCTCGTTGTCGGCTCAGCCGTCGGGGCAGGTTTTACACTTGGTATTGGAACCTATGCCACGATGCCGTCTGGCGGAATCTTCCTGATTTTCCTTGGCGGCTTCCATTCTCCATTTGGCTTCCTACTTGGCTTTGCGGTCGCAATTGCTGTGACGATTTTGATGTTGGTATTGCTAAAGAAAGAAGTCGTTGAAGACTAGAAAAACAGAAGAAAAGCCCTATTTAGGGCTTTCTGACTTGAAAACAAGATGTGAGGGAGGCTCGCCCTGAAGCATAGAAAGTTGCCATGCGACTTGCAGCTTTGCTGCTTAGCGAGCATGGACACCGTAGTCACGAAGTAGCGAGG
>JAIRUS010000047.1 GCA_031254295.1 Streptococcaceae bacterium
GATGATGATATTTTGAGACAATACAATGAGCTTGGAAAAGATGATAAAGAAGCAAACCAGAAATTATCTAACGAGCGCTTATTTTTGTATTTTATTCAAAATGGAAAATGTTTATATTCTGGAAAACCTTTAGATATATCTTTGCTTTCAACATATGATATTGACCACATTGTCCCGCAAAGTTATATTAAGGACGATAGTTTTTCCAATAAAGCTTTAGTTTTAGCAGAGGAAAACCGTCAAAAAGAAGATAGGTATCCTTTTGTTGATGAACTGAATATTTCTCAAAATGTAAAAAACTGGTGGAAATCTTTATATAATCAAAGTAAAGGTGCAAAAACGCCTCTTTTCACAAAGAAAAAGTATGAGGCTTTAACTCGTACAGCTCCTTTTTCAGAATTTGAAAAAGAAGGTTTTATTAATCGTCAGTTGGTTGAAACTAGGCAGATAATGAAACACGTAAAAAATTTACTTGAAGAAGAATTTGATACAAAAGTTGAAGAAATTGATGGTATCAAATATGAAATTCCGAAGATAAATGTTTTATCGATGAAGTCGCAATTCACAGATGGAATTCGTAAATCCAATCATTTTTATAAATCACGTAATCTGAATGACTATCACCATGCTCATGATGCGTATATTATTGCAAATGTCGGACAATTCTTGAAAGATAATATTAATTATGGAGATGAGCGTACAAATATCATCACTGCAAGCAAGCGAGAGCAGCGTAATTACTCAAAACTGATTGATGAGAAAGATAAAGCGAGTGAAGATAATGCAAATGCTAAAGAGTTGAGAAATAAAAACTCAAAATTAATAAATTGGTTCAATAAATCAGCTGCGAATAAGGAAACGGGAGAAAAGTTAGTTGATTATATGCGAACGGTATTAGGCTATACAAATTGCAATATTGTTCGCTTATATTCGGAGGAAAAAGGTGAATTTTTCAACGAAAGTGTCTACAGGAAAGCTCCAGATTTAATTCCTGTGAAGCGTGATTTAAATGGGCAAAAATATGGCGGAACTAAGGGAATTAGACCTGCTTATTGTGTTTTAGTTAAATACTCGACTCTTGAAAAGAAAAAAGAAATTTCTAAAATTGGTGTGTTCTCGGTAATGAGGATTGAAAAAAAGACGGCTGAAGAAGATTTACTCAGGTTTATTTCTCAAAAAAATCCTGACTGGAAAGATATCGAGATTATTGAGAAAAAGCTTTTGAATAATCAAATTGTCATCACAGATACAGGGATTCGTAGAATGTTTAGATCTTGGAATAAAACTGATGGTATAGTCTTTAATAAAGGACAACAGATAGTTTTAGAGTCTCAGGATTACCAGACGCTTATTAAATTTAAAAAAGAAGAGTTTGATAAGTTAGAGGGAGAAGAGAAGTTACACCTGTACGATAGCTTAACGAAGTTATTTAAATCTCAAGAGATTTTATCAGACAATTCGCTTAATGCCTTTAAAGAGTTGAGCGAGAAATTTTTAACTTTACCTCTGAAAAATATTGTTGAGAAAACGACAATCAAAGAAGTAGGGCAAAGTGAAGTGATTAAGGCGATGGTCTCTTATATATCAGCAGGGAAAGTTCCGAGTAAGGATGGTAACTTAGATAAATTGGAGAAATTAATTTTGGAGAAAAATGAAAAAGGGAAGCCTAAAAATAATTTCAATAATAAAATCATAAAAATTGGTACGAAATCTTTGGAAAATTACACGGTTTTGCACCAATCCATCACAGGTCTCTACGAAACACGGCGTAAGCTATAAACAAAAAGCTCACTGACTTATCTCAGTCGGTGAGCTTTCATTTTAGAAATAAAAAAAACCTCTTGACAGGCGATGACACCCAGAGGACTTGTGAGTACGCATATAGCTTATTTTAACTCGTCGTGTTAAATCGAATAGTCACAAACGTTTAACAGAGACAGTATACCAAAATAAATCAAGAAAGGCAAGGAAAAATGACTTGGAGAATGGTGGTGGTCAATCAGCACAGTAAGCTTTCTTATCAGAATAATGCCTTGATTTTCAAGCATGCAGAGGGAACGGAGAAGATTCATCTTTCGGAGATTCATACGCTCATGCTTGAAACAACAGACATCACGCTCACGTCGGCGCTAGTCGCAAAGTTGGTCGAATACAAGATTAAGCTGATTTTTTGTGATGAGAAGCGTCTGCCGACGGCAGAGCTTGTCCCTTATTATGGCAGTCATGATACAAGCCGGAGTGTTTCGCAACAGATTGACTGGGACGAGCAGCATCAAAAGTTAATCTGGACAGAGGTTATTCGTCAGAAGATTAGAAATCAAGCTTTACATTTGGAAATGCAGGGTCATGAAAAAGAGGCTGATATGATAAAAAAATATCTGTCAGCGCTGACAACTGATGATGAGACGAATCGAGAGGGGCACGCCGCAAAAGTTTATTTTAATGCGCTTTTTGGTAAGAAGTTCAGTCGTGAGCAGGAAAATACGATTAACTCAGGGCTGAATTATGGCTATGCTTTGCTTTTATCGGTATTTTCTCGTGAGATTGTCAAAAATGGCTGCCTGACCCAGCTTGG
>JAIRUS010000119.1 GCA_031254295.1 Streptococcaceae bacterium
GTTTGACTACTGACGAGCGTACTTTCCACGTAATCCGATAGACTAATTTTACCAGTTTTATACTGATCTTTTGCAGAATTAAGATACATCGCATACAGCTGTAGTCCTTGGCTTGTCCAGCCTTGATCGCTAAGTTTGCGCATCGTAGAGATAAACTTGTCTTTATATTGTTTTGCCTCTTCCTTGTCTAATCCTTTGGTATCCAATCTATCAAGTGCCTTGGCATCATTTTCGGCGTTCTTCACATCCCAGAGCACATTCAACGCATCCGCTGACTTCGACAAGTCCCGCTTATGCTAGCCCCAGCTTTACAAATTTCTTTGTTTCAAAGTCTAATTTGAAATTAAACTGAGTTCTTCCATATTTGTCTGCCTGATTTTCCTCTCCATCTCCAACTATTGCCACATAATTAGGAAATTCTTGGAAGTATTGTAAACTAAATTCCTTAGGGGAATCAAGTTCAAATATTTTATTCCCTTCACTATCAAGAGCAGACAATTTCTGACCATTTTCATAAATAATGAGAGTCACGTTCTTGCTAGGAAAATACCCTACCTGAACCAATTCAGAGAAAACAAGTTTATTCTTAGCCCACTCTACTTCTCCAGCTTCTAAATCATATCTAATCAGTATATTTCCATAATAGTCATAAAAATATCCAGCCTGAGTTATAAAGTTTATCCCTGTTTCTACTTTTACATATCCTTGTTCATCAACTACAGCGTCAATTATATTATTGAGCTTTTTTTCTATTTTCTTTCCTTCATAAAACCAATTTATATTAGCATTTGTATAAGAAAATTCTGTTAACATGATTTCTCCTCTTCTATTTGATATTTCTAACTGAAACAACATCAAGGTATTTCATAATATCTTTATTATCAACAGCTATTTGGTATTGATTGGCACCGCCCTTAAGATAGGTATTGGTAGTCAAATCTATCTGTGGTCCTACTGGTCCCTCTTTTACTGGTAGTGTCATTCCTTCCTTTACCTTATATTGCACAACTCTATCAATATTAGGTTTCCAGTCTGATCTTACTGCCAAGTTATTTCTAACATAATCAACGTTTTCAATTGTGTTGGAGTTGGTTGCAAAATTCCCTGGTCTATTAACTGGTTGTCCCTTGCTCAATGCCATCTCAAACGTATCATTAGATTTCAATTCACTGGCTTTAGGTACAAAGTCTTTTGGCCATGGCGACTGATCCTTTACTAAAGTATTGTAATCCCCAATATTTGCCTTAGGATTATCCTCAAGGAAAGCATTAAGCGTCTTTTCAGAACCTTTAGGAATCTCTTCCATCGCTTTCCCTGCACCTTCTAACGCTTCTCCTGTATCCGCAGCCTCTGCCACACTTCCGAGTTTCAAAACACTTGATAACTCGCCGGCCACCAGCGGTACGACCTGAGTAACGGTATCTTTTAACAAATCTTCTGTTACGTAGTCTTGGCGGTTGGGATCTGCCGAATCTTGCATGGCACTCATACCGGGGACTGTTTTTAAAAGTGCTATCGCTGCTCGCTCGCTTGATGTCATGTTCGCACCCAGATTATTGTTCAAAAAATAGGTCGTAGAAAGCAGTTCTGTATGGTTGTTTGAAAAATTATCTGAGGCCGCCTCATCAATCTTACCGTTTAGATAAAGGCTATAAGAATCAGCAGTGGAAGCTGTGGGATCCGTGTAGCCTGTGTAGACGTTCGCATTTTTATTTGCGCTGCTTTTCACAACCGTGTAGGTTGTGTGCGTATATTTCAGATGCGGAATGTAGCCGCCCACATAGCCAAGAAAGGCGGAGTTCAGGCTCTCGCCATCGGGCAGCGTGACTGTCCAAATATTCTGACCCGTGATACCTGGAATCCGTTGTGAAAAACTTTGTGCCTTATAACTCGTCTCTGAAATGGTACAATTTTTAAGATTTGCAAAAAGATTATAGATGCCTTGTATAAGCAACTTTCCGCCACCATTTGCATAGGTGTTTTGACTTGGAAGCAACCAATCCGTCGGGATAAAGATAGAAACAGACGGGCCAAAACTTGTATAATTACTATATTCTTTATTCAAGTAATCGACATAGCGCAAAACGCCCTCATCTGGCATGCCTTGTTCTTGTAACCAAAGCATTTGCTTGCTTACATCCGCCTCATAGGTTGCTTTATCAGAATCACTCATTCCTTTAGTGTCTAACCTATCAAGTGCCTTGGCGTCGAGTAATCCAGAATATAAACCAACGTCCTCCATCGTCGTCAACCAATTCAGATCCGAGCCCTGTGGCAATTGATACGTTCCGCTTGCGCTGACGATGATCCCACTGATAGTGGTGGCACCTTTCATCGCGCTTTGAAGGACGGTCAAGCTGTCTTTAAAGAGATATTGCGTGCTCGTATTGAAATCAGTCAAGGCTTGGAGGCGATTTTTCAAATCTTGAAGTTGTGCTTGGTAGCTACTCAATGAGGTTTGAAAAGGCCGACTATCAGAGCCCAGAGTCGGATTCGAGCTAATTTGCGAGATAAAACGCGCCGTCGTGTCAACTTGGCTTTGCTTTTCTTTGATGAGTGTATTGAGCTTGTCCTCATCCAGCGTTCCGTATTGACTGACGCTTCCGTCCGCACGCATATAGGAGTTCAACTCGCCTTGAACGTTGGCGACTGCTGCGTCCGTCTTTTGAATCGCAGGCAAGATAACCTGACTGAATAAGCCATTCCCCGCCGTATAAACAGCCCCTTGCAACTCACCGCTTTGAAGCGCCGACTGGAGCGTTGCGACACCTGACTTGAGCTGCCCCGTCACCTGCGTACAGACAGCAAGATTCGTCTGAAGCGCTGAGATCAGGTTGGCTGAATCCCCACTGTCATAAATCATTCCCATGGGAGCGCGCTCCTTTCCTTGGAAAGCGCCTCTCGCTCAAGAGAAAGCTTCTTTTTCTCTTGCTTATAAACCCAGTCTATCTTTTCATGCAAATTATCAGTCGACTGAGACATGCGACGCGTGACCTCCTGATTGATTGCCGCATCTCGCTTATTTTGCATGCCTCCATCTGGCGCCATCCGATCATAGATCATCGCGGAGCGCCTGAGACTATGGATCATATCGAAATAATAGGCCTCCACCTGATCTGCCAGCTTCTTTTTCTGACGCTCTAAGTTCTCGATTTCTTCTTCCTTTTTTGCGATTTTTCGTTGATAGTCCGCGCGTTTCAGCGCATTGATATCTCTTGGTGATTGGCTTGTCATGCTAAAAACCTCACTTATTCATCATATTGCGCGCAATTTGGGCATCTTGTGCTTCCAACTGGGCCGCAATTTGTGGAAATTTATTAGCCTGCGTTAAGACAGCAGCCACCAGCGCCTCGAGATCTGAAATCATTTGATTCGCGACATTGGCACCATTCTGCATACTTGACAGATTACTTTGACCTAAACTCACCTGAGCATTTTTAAAGCTGCTGGTCTGCACATGCGTCAGCTCCGCCACCGCTTCGTTGGCTGCAAGCGGACTTGACGTGATAGTTCCTCTGGACATAAACTCCCCCTTATTGTTTATAATCTATTTTATAGACAGATTATACCACTTTTCTAAAAATGAGATAAACTTCTCACGTTAGCCCACTTTGAAATAAATTTTCGAGATTAGATAAAATAGTTACTACATAATATAATTTATGTAATAACTCTTTGTATAAACTTTAAAATGATTTCATCAAACTCAGCTGGGCTTTCCAAATGCAAGATATGTCCACAGCCGTCAAAGACTTTTGCTTCTGATTTAGGATTTTTTGTCAGCGCAAGTGCGGCAGCTGCATGGCTAGAGGGAAATATCGGAGAGTCTGAGCCAGCTAAAAATAAATGTGGAACTTCTTCTCGCGTTAAGGTTGTTCGCCAATCCTGCACGATAGCATTTTGCAAAAGAGGACGGCCTGCTTTAAAATCAAACGGCAGTAGAGTATGCCCGAGCTCACGCTTTAGCTCGATACTCAGTGGCTTTCTGGTTAGCTTTATCTGAGGAAAACTATCCATAAATCTTGGCAAGTCTGATAATTCTCGGCCAAATCCGTCCAGCCAATCCTTTGCTTTTAAAAATAATGGCGCTTGATCTTCCGTTATGACGGCGAGCAAATCTTTATCAGTAAAAAGTTGCTCATAAGCTAGAATCACACTTGCGCCCATTGAATGGCCTATCAGTATAGGTTGGCTAAGTTTGAGCTCATCTAGTAATTCCTTTAAGTCAAAAGCCAGACGCTGTATCGTCAGGCCATAATCTACCTTGTCAGACCTGCCATGCAAGCGATGATCATAGCTGACAACGTAAAAACCAGCTCGTTTGAAGCTCTCAATCTGTAAAATCCAGGTGGCCTCGCTGGCAGAATAGCCATTAATAAAAACGACCGCCTGATTCTCGGGCGCTCCATAAGTCTGATAATGGATCTTTACAGCATCATTTGTTTTAAAACTTGGCATATAAGATATTATAACACGCTGTTAAAACGAAGTTTAAATTTGGAATTTAGCAATTAAAAACGAGCTTACTGCCCGTCTTTAAATGCTGTAATGGCCTTTAGAAATTGCGCGCCGTATTTTTCAAGTTTTTGCGGGCCCACGCCTGAAACTTCTAAAAATTCTTCTTCACTGGTTGGCATGAGATGGGTCATATCTTGCAAGCTCGCATCTGAAAAAATCATAAAGGGCGGGAGTTTGACGAGGCGGGCGATTTCTAAGCGAAGTTTGCGCAAAGTCTCGAAAAGATCCATGTTAAAGTCGTCTGGCACATCCAGCTTAGGCTTGGCACGCACCATCGTTTCACGGCGTTCGACCTTGACTTCGCCTTTCAGCACCCTTTTTCCTGCATTTGAAACTGACAGGAGTGGATATTTTCCAGCTGTGACGTTGAGAAAGCCCTCACTCGTGAGAAAATCAATCAGTGAGCCGATCGCTTTTTGGCTCATGCCTTTCATGATGCCATAAGTTGACAGTTTTTCAAAGTGCCAGTTCGCCAGATTTTTATTCGTAGAGCCTGCAAGTACGCCTGCAACGGCCGTCTTACCAAAGCGCTCGCCCATGCGAATGACACAAGACATCACTTTTTGCGCCTCAATGCTAATGTCTGTCAGCACGCGATTGTCCGTACAGTTACTGCATTTCCCACAGTCTTTTCCCTCGTCACCAAAATAGCGAAGGATAAAGCGCTGCAGACAGGTCTCCGTATTGGCATAGGCTTGCATCTGGCGAAGTTTCTCGTAAGCCTGCTCTTTATGCGCCTCGTCTCCCTCGCTCTGCTCAATCAAAAAATTGCGAATACGCAAATCGTTTAAGGCCCAGAGGAGAATCGCGTCAGATTCTAGGCCATCGCGTCCAGCACGTCCGGCTTCTTGATAGTAAGACTCGATATCAGCCGGCGTTGAATAATGAATGACATAGCGCACGTTGGACTTATTGATGCCCATGCCAAACGCATTTGTCACCACCATAATCTGGCAATTGTCGTAGAGAAAATCCTCTTGATTTTGAGCGCGTTCAGCTTCTGACAAGCCTGCATGATAGCGTCTGGCTGTGAAGTTATGATGATTGAGCCAGTCAGCCAGCTCTTCTACCTCTTTTCTGGTCGAACAATAAATGATGCCAGTATCTGACTCCTCTCGGCTTTTGAGATAATTTCTCAGCCACGGCCGCTTATCCGCATTTTTGACCACTTCAAAATGGAGATTTTCACGCAAAAAACCTGTTTTGACCGCATTACCTTTAGGAATATTGAGCAGTTGCTCAATATCTGCCGCTACCCGTTCAGTCGCAGTAGCTGTCAGCGCGAGAACAGTCGGCTTCTGTGGTAAATTTTCCAGTCGCTCAGCAAAAGCCAAATAGCTCGGGCGGAAATCATGTCCCCACTGTGAAATACAGTGCGCCTCATCAATCGCAATGAGTTTAATCGGGAGCTGATAGATAAAGTCGTTAAACGAAGCCAAGTCGAAACGCTCAGGCGCCACAAAAAGCAACTTTGTACGACCTGCCGCAACGTCTTGCATGCGGCTCCAGACTTCTTCTGCGTCAACTGTACTATTTAGAAAAGTCGCTGCCACCCCTGCCGCTTCTAGCTGATCCACCTGATCTTTCATCAGAGAAATCAAGGGCGAAATGACAACTGTAATCCCATCAAGTAAAAGGGCTGGAAGTTGATAACAAATCGACTTTCCAGCGCCTGTTGGTAAAATGGCCAGCGTATCTTGTCCTGCCAAGACCTGCTCAATAATCTGCTTCTGCCCCTCGCGGAAGCTGTCAAAGCCAAAATTTTCTTTGAGTTGTTTTTCTAGATTCATCTTGCCTCTTACTAAATATGCTATTAGTTCACGATAACACAATTTGGGAGGGAATGCAACAAATGGCTCTATCAAAAGTGCTTGTTTTTCTGTCCAGTTTAGTATAGCGGATTCAAATAATCCATTTTTGGTTTATCTTATAGTTATTCGCTATATTTATGGCCGATTCTATAATTTCTTGTGGATAATCTAGAATCTGTAAAATTTTAATCGCATTACTTGTTTGAGCTTTCCCTTTCATAATTTTATAATTATATATTATTTGATTTCCGACCCAATCACTCATGAAATGATAGTTTTCATTCCATCCAACGCTTGATTCCACAAGCTCTATATCATGAGTGGAAATCATATATAAGCAGTCCTGCTTACCTAACCATTTCATGATACCAAGTCCTGCGCTTATTCTTTCTAATGCGTTCGTTCCTCTAAAAAGCTCATCTAAAAATATATAACTCCTTCTTTTCTTTTCTGCTTCCTTAATAATTGTTTTGATGGCTTTGCTTTCCATCATAAAGTAACTATCTCCACTATCGATGTTGTCCTGAATATTTATTGTTGTCATCACATTTCCATATGCCAGTTCAAATTTTCTAGCTAATGCAATATTTATTGATTCTGCAAGCACAATATTAATTGCTAGAGTTCTTAAAAAAGTAGATTTTCCTGATGCATTGTCCCCACTTAAAACCGTATTATCAATAAATTCAATTGAATTAGAGATTGGTTCATTTAAAAGAGGGTGAAACATATCGTTTACTATTACTCCTTTTCTTTCTTCAAAAATAGGAATACAAAAATAACTGACTATCTCTTGAAAATTCGTGACAGAAATTGCTGCTTCTAATTTTCCTAGGAGAGTATAAATTTTTTGGCATTCTGTTCTATATTTTTTTAATCTATTCGTAATGAAGGAGCATGAAATAAGCGGAAGCAAAAAAATATAGTTTAGATATTCGAAGAATATTGCCACTTCTGATACATCTGCATTCGGAAAGTACGAAAAACTAAAAAACTCTACTGCTGAAAAATTTTTAACACAATCTACTAATTCTTTTTGATTCGGAAAATGAATTTTTGAAATTTTTTTTCCAATATATAACATTTGAATTATATATGACATTTTCTCCATCTCTAACTCCATCATATATTTATTTATCAATGATAATATAATATTAAAAACCATGCTAAAAACAAGCAAAAGCCCCCCTATAACAGGTAAAAATAGAATAAGTAACATTGATAAAATCGGAATTCCTCCTAGAAAGCCATACAGTAAAAGGTTTCTTAGCCCATAATCACCTTTTTCATGTATTATTCTATTTACAGCATTATTATCTTTTTTTCCAAGTTTCTTAAAATAATATTGTAACTCTAACCTATCTGCTCTATTATCTTTCAGATATATTTTTAGATCTTCAAATTCTTCATCTATCGAAAACTTTAATAGGTGCATTTTAGTGTATAAATACTCAGCTCCTAAACTTGAATTTGAAATATCTATTTTCTCAAAAATTTTTTGCAAGTTTAAATCATTCCAAGTTTGTTCATTTATCATTGAATCAAATTCTGCTTTATCCTTTTCAAATTCTAAATTGCTCTTTAAACTTTTTATACTATCTCCTTTTTTGCTATACTGCCCCTCTTTCGCCCAACTCAAAGATAACATTCTTTTCCATTTAATCTTTTGAATATGATTATATAGAAAAATTGTCGTAATCATTATCGTAAAAACTAATATAAGAATTAAAAAAAGTGTCATACTTATCCTTATAGAAAGAAAAATTGCATAAGATAAAATGATGTTCCTAACAAAATTATTATATTAAGAACATTTAGTCCAGTTATCAAATATGTGTTATTGTTTGAAGAGTAAACTGTTCTATATATAATACCTGCTATAAGCATTACTGCTGGGAGAACAAAAATATAGGTTCTACTTCCTTCACTTACTGGGGTAGTCAGTATATAATTAAAGTTAATTTTTATTGTTTCTGGAAGCCTAAAAAATAAAATTCCTGCAATCACAAACTCAAGAAATCCCCAGAAAATAAAAATATACGAAAAATCGATTTTTCTCATTGTTAGATATTACCCTTTCATATAAAACACAAAAGTGAAGCAAACAGTACACGCTGTGTCACTTCATTTTTGGATAGCTTTGGCTTTTAGCTTTTTTTCAAAAGTGCCTTTAAATGAAATTTTTTGGTAAAATTTCACAGTTATTCTTTCTATAATTGTATGATAATTTTTCTCAATTACCTCTATGATTTCTGGAGTTTGATAAATATATGCACAAGCTTGGCACGGGTGGACGAATTTAGGGATTTCAATTGTATCCTCCCACTCAACAACTTGGCGGAGAATATTGATCGGACCCTCTGTAAAAATCCATTGTTTCATAAAATCAGATTTCTGAACATTATACATATCAATAATTGGTTTTTCCCCAAGAATGCCAATTTCCATCTCAGGAATATATCTTATTGTTATTCCGCAACATGCTAAAAGTTTCTTTTCTGGATTTATAGCAATAGTATTGTACAGACTATCACAACCTTCTCTTTTTTCGATAAAGGCCTCTTCATCATATTCATAATTGCTTCCACTATTAAAAGATACCCAAGCAGCACTGAGTAATGACAGACTAGTATCCTTATCATCTCTTTTTATTTTTTTATATATTGGGTGTTCTTTTAAGTTTTCTATCGAAAATTTTGAAAATTTTGTTTTTTCAACAGAAATCAATACTCTTAATCCAACACTTACTGCTGCCTGGGCTATTGTTAGAACTTTCTCTATTGGAATAAACTGTTGATGGTTATCTCCTGTAGAAAGATTAATTTCCGCCAATCCTTTTGATTTGAGTTCGTTCAAATAAATTTTGTCTTTTTCAACACCGCTAGACCAACTTCCATTTGAAACAATTCTAGAAATTTTTCCTTTGGATTTTGCATAAGCTATTCCTTCTTCAAGCTTTTTACCTAAAATTGAACACTCCCCACCTGTCCACACGACACTTTTTATTGATTTTAAGGGAGCAATTTCATCAATGAATTTTTTTATTTCATCAATTGTCAACATTTCTTTCTCTTTTGGAGAACAATCAAAACAGCAGTCTTTGCAACGCGCTGTACACTTATAAGTAGTAATTATTGCCGCTGACTCAGGTTCAAGGATTACTCCATCAACAGTAAGGCCATTAATACTCATGTTGTACCTTTCTATTTATCACGTACCTATCGCCATTCTCAATCGCTATGAAAAATTTGTACATTTCATTTGAAAATTTTTCACTACCAAATTTTGAAATAATTTCCATACAATAATTTAATTCCGCAGTATATAGAGTTGTATTAGGATTATGAGATTCTGTTTCTCTTATTGTGAAAAATATAGTTGGGGCAATAACGGCAACCGCTGTAACCAAAACCAATACTTCTAAACCAACATAAGCAATCTCTGGATATGCAAATACATTTTCTGTTCCATCTACATCTTTTAACCCCACCAAACCTTTGCTCGCTAGATACAAAATCGCTTCCTCACGCTGACCATTCTTACAAATTTCCATAAAAATATCATCGTCTATTAATTCAAGTAGTACGTTATGAAAATTATCTAAATCACAATATTTCCTAACGTGAGAGTCCGTTCATTTCGTTTTTGAAGTTTTATTATCCCATTAGTCATAATGATGCCTCATTTCTTTTTTTATTTAAAATTTTACGATTTACACTTTTAATAATTCTTAGAAAATTAAGTGTAAAGCTAGAAACTAATAATTACAACAATGTAATTTGCGGGGCTTTGGGTAGTGGTTATTACCCAAAGCCCCTTTTCTTATAAGAAAAGGCACGGAAGCATTTTCCAAAAGAAACATCACTTATTACATTGTTTGTCTTTGCCAATCCTAGCCCATAATGAGGGCATATAATGGCACTGCTGTGATCAAAACCGTTGCGATTACGGCCAAATCGTGTAATAGGCGTTTCTTTTTCATCTTCTTCCTCCTTATTCGTTATTTTACTTCTATAAGTGTATTTTACTTTATTAAATTCAAGAATGCTTGTATTTGTATCGTTGATTTTATAGCGTATTTGCATGAAATATGCGTATTCACATTATTTGATACTTAAAATAGACAAAAGTAGTATAATAGCCGTATAAAATACTTTTATTTTATAGACTGGAGAAGATAATGGTAACTGACGTTGAAAAACAAATTATCAGGAAAAGTTATGGGGAAGTCTTCCAAGAATTACGTGAAGCCAAACACATCTCACAAGAAGTATCCGCAGGATCAAAAGCCTTGCAGGCCAATCTTTCACGCTTTGAAAAAGGAGAAAGTATTCCTGCGACTGACACCTTCTTCAAGTTCTTGCGAAATATCAAAGTTGACCCATCTGAGTATTTTAATGGACTCAATCATCATCTTAACAAACAAGACATTTTTCTTTATGTTGATAAGCTAGGCGAAAGCTATACTTCGCAAAACGCGTCTTCGCTTAGAGAAATCATTCAAGAACTTGAAATACAAGAAAAGAAAAAATGCGATAAGTTTCAGCTGGATCGTATTATGGCGGAGGCTGTTCTATCACTTATTGACCCAGAGTTTAAAATTCCAACTACTGATGCAAAAAAGATTCGAGATTATTTGAGAAAGACAAAATATTGGGGTTATTATGAGCTTCGGCTTCTTGGCTGGACTTCTAGGCTCTTTGATCCGATTCAACTCGCTGAGGTTTCCGAACGTGTCATTTTTTTCGCTGAGAAGCATGAGGTTTCTCCTCATGTTAAGCGTCAGATTATCTTATGTGAACTGAACATTTTAGATAGTTTTTTGCAACAAAGGATGACTGGTCTTGCCGCTGAGGTCATACAGCACCTAGAGAAATACACTATCTCTGAGAATTTTTTCTATGAAAAAGCTAGTTTAGCTTACCTCACAGCTAAATATGATTATCTGACTGGAAAATCCGAGGCGTTAGTTACTATGAAAGCTCACTTAGCCGCACTCGAATTATACGGCTGTTCTGGGACGGCTGCTCTGTGTCGGAAAGAAATTGAAGAACTCGTGAATAATCCCGAAGCAAAAGGACTAGTCCCTTATAATCCGTGAAGATAAAGGAAAATAAACGAAAAAGCGCTGGAAAATCGATTTTCCAGCACCTGCTCAATAATCTGCTTTTGTCCCTCGCGGAAGCTATCAAAGCCAAAATTTTCTTTTAGTTGTTGTTCTAGATTCATTATCCTACTTCTTATTGCATCTTAACAGCTAAATGCAGCCCGTAAACCTGTGTAATCATCTGACCGTCTACCCAGCTACCTTTTTTTCTTCCCCTCATCAGCTTCTAAGAGCAATTTATCAAAGTCAGAAAGATATTCTTTATCCTGCTTCACTCGAAATTTCTCAAATTCTTTCTCAGCAAAAGCTTTGGCAACTTCAGCCTTGACTTTGCCTGCATCTTTTAAAAGCTGCTCATCGTTGAAAAGTAGAAAAGCATCCAATTTTTCTTGCCAGTCTGACATAGACATGGCAACCTTACGTCTGGCCTGACGCAGGGCGTAGTCCAAGTACATGCTGACAATCTCATTCAAATCTTTGATTTCAAGCTGCGAGAGATAATTTTTGGCAATGCTGACATCAGATTTTAGGATTTTTCCTTTAGGAGCATTTCGCCAGTTCGTCAGTCCCATATGCTCTTTCTCGGCATCTGCCCGATTCACGATCACCTCAGCAGCTGTGTGCCCGTGAATTGCAAAATGTAACTTATTCTGGATTGTCGCAAAAAATTGTTGTGTAATATAGCTTTCAGCGCTGTAATCAAAAGCTGTCGCAACCTCGCTACGCTCAGTGTCCATCCTCACTAAGCGACTAAAGTCGCAAGTCGAATGGCAACTATCTGTGATCTTTTGGCACCTACACAGCTAAAGCTGCTACGGTGTCCACTCTCGCTAAGCGACTAAAATCGCAAGTCTAGTCGCACAACTTCCGCTCGCTCGCACGGATTTCTTGAATTTCTTCCAGCAGATGGTCGAAATAAGCCACATCAAATATCTGATCATTTTCAAGCCG